>QIDL01000542.1 GCA_003228415.1 Gammaproteobacteria bacterium
GGCAGCGTATCCGCATCGGCAATGATGACCTTATCCTTAGCGTGATCGATGATGTACTCGAGGTCGTGATCGGACAGTCTGACATTCAGCGTATGCAGCACCGCACCCATTCCGGCGCACGCATGGTACACCTCCAGGTGGCGGGACCCATTCCACATGAAGGTGCCTACCCGATCACCAATCTCGATACCGGCACCTTTCAGCGCGTGCGCCAACTGATGAGCCCGGTCTCTTAACTCCTTATAAGTCTGGCGGCGAACACCGGATTCGGTGGCGGTCACGACCTCTTCGTTCGGGGCAACCTTCGCACCTCGATCCAGAAAGTTCGACATCAACAACGGTGTGTGCTGCATAGACATGCCGGTCAACTCCTAAAGTCAGCCCATAAATTCGAAGTGTATCATCAGCGTTCGCCTGATAGTGCCTTGAAACGGGGCCAGGGACCTTCTGAACAACTCCCGTTTGCTCAGAGGGTCCCTAGTTCATCGAAAAGCTGAGATCGTCGCGCAACCGATCCCGAACCTTTCTCAGTTCGTCATCGAGTCGACCGTCGGTCCATGCCAGCAGTTCCGCCATGATGGTTGCCGCCTCCAGGGTAACCGTCTGGGATTCGGCCGGTCGAAACCAGGGAATCCGCAGTCGCCGGTAAACGACGTCTTCCAGAGTGACAGCGCTTTCCTCGATGACCGCCCAGCGTACTTCTTCGGCAAACACGCCTCTGGATATTGGCGAGGGAGCCGCCCCCAGTACCAGATAGACTTCACTCCCGTAGAGGCGCGCCAGCCGCATGCCGATTCTTTCGTCGACCTGATAGCGATTGACCAGGTCGGCGACCAGTGCCTCCACATCCGCAACGTCTCCACCGGGCAACACGGCCAATGGATCCTCGAGATCGGTCCCGCGCTCGAGAATCCGCCCGACCTGGCCGAGCACCTGCTCAGCCATTTTTCGATAACCGGTGAGTTTGCCTCCGGCGATGGATACCACCCGGGGCAGGCTCCGCCAGATCTCGTCCTTGCGCGACATTTCTTTGGGCGACTTACCCGGCTGATGGATGAGCGGTCGTAATCCGGCCCAACTGCCGACCACATCGCCAACGCCAAGATCGTCACAATCAAAATGTCGATTCACACCTTCGAGCAGGTAGGCCACATCTTCATAGGTCACTTCCGGCCAGTACCCTGGCCCTCCGATGACGCTGGTATCCGTGGTACCAACATAAGTCACCTGACCACGCGGAATGGCAAATACAGGCCGGTTGTCGGACGCCGTCATCATCACCATATTATTGATCGGCAGTTGCTCGCGAGGCAGTGCGACGTGTACGCCTTTCGAGAGGTGCAGACGCGGCAGCGACTCGCCTTTCAATTCTCTCTGTCCCTGATAGGCGGCTTGAACCGATTCCACCCAGGGACCTGCCGCATTGACCAGAACACGGGCGCGAGCGCTATAGTGATCGCCACCCAACAAGTCATCGATTTCCAACAGCAGACCCTCCGTGGCCTGTTCGGAAAAACTACTGAGTTTCGCGTAGTTGCAGATTACCGCGCCCGCGATCGCAGCGCTGCGCAGCGTCGCCATCACCAGACGAGCATCATCGGTCAGGTACTCCCGGTAAGCACAGGCGAATGGGAATCGATTCTGATCGAGGAGCGGCTCGTGACTGGCAATAGCGGCCGAGTTCCAGTTCTGGTGACGGTCGGCCGTCTCAACGGCACCCAGCTTTTCATAAAGAGAAATGCCGGTTCTCAGTTTGAGCATGGCGGCGCGGGACTGAGCAGGCACCACCATCCATTGAGGCTGAGTCAGATGCGGCGCCATGACCTTGAGGCTCTTTCGCTCCAGCGCACCCTCACGGACCAGCCCGATATCGCCCATGGCCAGGTACCTCAACCCGCCATGAATCAGTTTGGTTGAGCGTGAGGAAGTGCCCGATGCAAAATCTGCCGCTTCGATCAGGAGCGTGGAGAGGCCGGCTAGCGCGGCATGACGGGCAACACCGGCACCGGTGATGCCACCGCCCACGATGGCCACATCGAACACCTGTTCCCCGATCGCCGCCGGGTTTCTTTCGAGCCGACTCATGGGCTAATCGGCTGACTGCTGACAAGCGTTCAACCGCCGACAGGTCCTTCGCTTCCCAGCTCCGCAGCATCGAAGCCAAGTTCGAGGAGGATTTCAGCATTGTGCTGTCCGAGCGTCGGCGCGTATCCCTGAATCGCCGCCGGTGTCTTGTCGAAGCGTGCCGCCGGTCGCGGCTGTCGAATCCGCCCCGCTACCGGATGCTCGAATTCAGATACCATGTCATTGATTTTGACCTGCTCGTGCTCGAATACCTCATGACGCTGCAGTACCGGCGCGCAAGGGACGCCTTCGGCATCGAGCCGTGCGAGCCACTCTGCACTGGTTCGCGTCTCCAGTACTTCCGCGGTCATTCTCAAGCGCTCACGCACGTTGACGATTCGATCGTTGGCAGTCCTGAATCGCTGATCTTCGAGCCACGCCTCCCGTTCCAGCGCGAGGCACATACCTTGCCACTCTGCGTCGGAAACCGCACCAGCGGTGATGTAGCCATCCAGGGTCTTGAAAATGAGGTCTTGAGCATACTGCGCCCGGGCGGCCTTGACCTCTTTGCCAATGAACGTGAATCCACCCATGCCTTCCGGCCAGAGATAAGCCACCATGGTATCGAGCATGGCCAACTTGACGTGTTGCCCACCCTGCCCCCTTTCTCGCGCAAATAGCGCCGCCGTGATGGCCTGAGCCGCTGTTACCGCGGTTGTCTTGTCTGGAATGATGGTCCTGATCATCTTTGGACGGCCCGTATCCCCATCT
>QIDL01000108.1 GCA_003228415.1 Gammaproteobacteria bacterium
ATGGCGTCGTCGTTGCCTGGAATGATGAAATCCACACCCTCAGGATCACTATTGGTGTCGACCACACCAAAAACCGGAATACCCAGTTTGTTGGCTTCGGTAACGGCAATGTGCTCGTGCATCACGTCAACCACGAAGATGGCATCCGGCAACCCGGCCATTTCCTTGATACCACCGAGACTACGCTCGAGTTTTTCCATCAATCGCGCCCGCTGCAGGGCTTCACGCTTGGTGAGCATTTCGAAGGTCCCATCTGTAGCCTGGACTTCGAGCTCCTGCAGGCGCTTGATCGACTGCCGAATGGTCTTGTAGTTGGTGAGCATGCCACCCAGCCAGCGCTGGTCGACATAGGGCATACCCACGCGGGAAGCCTGCTCCTTGATCACCTTGGTGGCTGCTCTTTTGGTGCCCACAAAGAGTATTTTGTGTTTGCGGCTACCCAGGTTGCGCAGCTCCGTCAACGCGTCGTTGAACGCTGGAACGGTCTTTTCCAGGTTGATAATGTGAATTTTATTGCGGGATCCAAAGATGAATGGCGCCATCTTGGGATTCCAGAATCGGGTCTGATGGCCAAAGTGCACGCCAGCAGCCAACATGTCGCGCATGCTGATATCCATTGAGTTGTCTCCGGGTTGCTACTCGCACCACCCCCATGCTCCTTACCAGATGTCACCTCTGGCGACAAACCGGCACCCGAAAGCATGTGTCGGGCGGTGTGAATGATTTAAAGTCAAGTTTTCGTCGCGGAGCAACTCTACGTTTCTACGTTGCCCCGAAGCGGCGCGCTTTATACCATAATCCGCCAATTGCATAAATAGGAATACAGATGGTCTCCCGGCTTACTTCCGAGGATGAAATTGCCAAGATGCGCACAGCCGGAAGGCTTGCGGCCAGCGTGCTCGAAATGATCGGCGAGCACATTCGTCCGGGAATCACCACGGTCGAGTTGAACGACTTATGCCATCGGATGATCGAGGACGAACTCGATTGCGTTCCAGCCCCGTTGAACTACACCAATGGACCCGGCCAGCCTCCGTTTCCGAAGGCCGTCTGTACTTCGGTCAATCACGTGGTCTGTCATGGGATACCTTCTGACAAGAAGGTACTCAAAAATGGTGATGCGCTGAACATCGATGTCACAGTGATCAAGGACGGCTTTCACGGCGACACCTCGAAGATGTACTTCGCCGGCAAGCCGACGGTACTTGCAGAGCGACTGGTGAAAGTCACCCAGGAATGTCTATACCGCGGTATCGAGGTAGTACGAGCCGGTGCTCGCCTTGGAGATATCGGACACGCCATACAGACCCATGCAGAAGCCAACCATTTTTCGGTTGTGCGTGAGTTCTGCGGCCACGGCATCGGCCGCACCTTCCACGATGAGCCCCAGGTCGTGCACTACGGTCAGCCAGGCACCGGAATGGTCCTGGAGGAAGGGATGACCTTCACCATCGAACCGATGATCAACGCCGGCAAGCGTGACGTGAAGATACTCCCCGACCGGTGGACCGTGGTGACGAAGGACCACAAGCTTTCCGCGCAATGGGAGCACACCCTGCTGGTGACCAGCACTGGTGCCGAGGTATTGACGCGGCGCGAAGAAGAGTCTTTTGGGTGACGACGGGCGCTGGTGGGGCGAGATCATCTGAAAAACGCTTTGGCCGCGGTCCGGGAGAGCTGGTCGAGTCTCTGCGCGAACGCCTCGCCGCCCACAACAGCTATCTTGCCGACCGCTACTGGAGTCGCCACAACGTAGAAGATCTGATCGAGGCTCGGACAGAGTATTTCGATGAGCTGATGCGCGAAGCGTGGAATGCCTTGATACCGGACAAGGCGAATTCCGACCTGAGCCTGTTCGCGGTGGGAGGCTACGGCCGCCGCGAACAATTCCCTCATTCCGACGTTGATCTGCTCATCGTGGTACGCCGCGCCAATGTCTGGAGCGATCAGATCCGCAGCTTTCTCCATTGCCTCTACGACTTGAATCTGGATGTCGGTCACAGTGTAAGAAGTCTCGCCGATTGCAGGAGAGAGGCCCACAAAGACATCACCGTTGCCACCTCCATGTATGAGCGGCGCCACCTGATCGGGTCCAAAAAGCTAGCTCTGAAACTCGACAAAGTCATGGATTCGGCCCGGTTGTGGCCACCAGATAAGTTTTTTCGTGCGAAACGCGACGAGCAACTGCATCGTCATGAACAATTTGACAATGTGGAATACGGACTCGAGCCCAACCTCAAAGCTTCACCCGGTGGGTTACGAGACCTGCAGACCGCCATGTGGGTGTTCCAGCGTCAGTTCAACACCAACGATCCAATGGATCTGGAACGCCTGGGCGCGCTGACCTCTCACGAGCGGATCTCCTTGATCGACGGCCGCAGATTTCTCTGGTGGGTGCGCTTCGGGCTGCATCTGCTCGCCGGCCGGAAGGAAGATCGCCTGCAATTCGAGTATCAGCGCGGGCTGGCTCAACGCCTCGGATTCGTAGACACCGATGCAAAGCTCGGCGTCGAGCGATTCATGAATCTCTATTACCAGCACGTGCTGGCACTACGCGAAGTCAACGACATCGTGCTCCAGTATTTCGACGAGTCGATATTGCGCAGCAAAGAGAAACCGCTGATTGAACCGATCAATGAGAAATTTCAGATTCACAACAACTACATCGAGACCCGTAGCGACTCGACCTTCGCAGTTCACCCCAGCGCGATCCTGGAGATGTTCGTCATCATGGCCAATCGGCGTGATATCTCCGGTGTTCGAGCGGGAACCATCAGATCTATCCGCGAACACCTGTACCTCATCGACGAGCAGTACCGGCTCAACCCGGACA
>QIDL01000621.1 GCA_003228415.1 Gammaproteobacteria bacterium
TGAAGCGGGAGTTGCCGCCTCTGAGCTCGAACGGCGCACGCTCCAGCAGCGTCACCCGGGCACCCGAGGTGGCGGCGCTGATGGCCGCACACAGGGCGGCATTGCCTCCTCCTACTACCACGACTTGAGATGTACTCAAGATTGCCCCGCCAGTTGGTTAGCCGTACTCTTGATCAGACTATCACAGGGGGATTGTGACGCCTGCCATGACGCTGCCGAGAAAGTCCTTTGCCATGGTGCAGACCGGAAACCGCACCCTGGAGGCGCAAGATTTAGCGATCCCGGAAATCGATGCGGATTCCGCGTTGCTGAAGCTGGAAGCCTGTGGCATTTGTGGCAGCGACTATGAGCAGTATGAGGGGATGTTGCGAACTCCTACGCCGGTGATACCGGGTCATGAACCGCTCGGGACGATTGCCAGTATCGGTGATCGGGCAGCGCTGCGCTGGGGTGTAGACGTTGGCGATCGGGTGGCGGTGGAGACCATGATCTCCTGCCGGCATTGCCCGCAATGTCTCGGCGGTACCTATCATCTTTGCGACCACCGGAAAATTTATTCGTACATTCCCACTACCGAAGCCCCGGGACTCTGGGGCGGTTACTCGCAGTATATGTACCTGCATCCTAATTCGGTGCTGCACCCGATATCGGCAGATCTGCCTGCCGAAGTTGCGGTGATGTTCAACCCGTTGGGCGCAGGATTTCGCTGGGCGGTGGAGATGCCTGAAACCCAACCCGGCGATACGGTGGTTATCTTAGGCCCTGGCCAGCGCGGGCTCGCCAGCGTCATCGCCTGTCGGGAGGTAGGGGCAGGAACCGTCATCGTCACCGGGCTTGAGGTGGATGCTGACAAGCTGGCGCTTGCGCGTGACTTTGGTGCGGACCACACCATTGACGTGGACAATACCGATGCGGTGAGGCGGGTAAAGGAAATCACCCAGGGCCGGGGTGCCGACGTGGTGGTGGATGTCAGTTCCTACGCCACCCAGCCGGTGGTCGATGCGTTGAGTATGGTTCGAGCGGGTGGCCGGATCGTGCTGGCGGGTGTGAAGGGCTTCAAACCGGTGGAAGGCCTTGTTTCCGATCTGATTGTCATGAAGGAAATTCGGCTGATGGGGGCCATCGGGGTGACTTCCAGCGGATACAAGAGCGCCATTCGCCTGCTCGAGTCGGGAAAGGTTCCGATCGAACGCATGCACACACACAATTTCAAACTGGAGGACGCGGATCTGGCGATCCGAACTCTGGCGCGGGAGGTTCCGGATGACGAATCCATTCACTCCTGCCTCATCCCCTCCTTCTGATCGGAGTCTCTGGAGAGAACATGAAGTACGGCATCATCCTCGGTTCGCCCACCATCGAAGGGCAGATGGCAACGGCCCGGCGCGCCGAAGCGGCGGGTTTCGAGTCGGTGTGGACCACCGAATTCTTCAACGCCCATGGGCTTGTGAGGCTTGCGGCGGTGGCAACCGCCACCGAACGGATAAAGCTCGGCACCGCCATCGCCTATGCCTTCATGCGCACACCCATGCTGGCGGCATCCGCCGCGATGGACATCGATGAAATTTCCGGCGGTAGAATGATTCTAGGGCTTGGCAGTGGTACCGAACGCATGAACCGGGATTGGTACTCCACCCCTTTCAATGATCCCCCGGCACCTAGAATCAAGGACGCCATCGGCTTGATCAGGGCGGCGTTCGATGCGCAGAAGGGCGGTGGGCTCAACTATGACGGGCCGTACTACCAGGTGAAGATTCCAGTCTATGGCCGTGCTCGTGCCGCTCGGGAGTCCATTCCCGTCTGTCTTGCGGCGGTGAATAAAGGCATGATTCGAGCAGCATCCGCCACCGCGGACGGGCTCATCGGCCACCCGGTATTTACCAGGAAGTATATTCGGGAGTCAGTCCTGCCAGTTCTGGAAGGCTCGAACTGCGAGATGCTGCCCTATGTGATCACTGCGGTTGCCGACTCCACCGAACAGGCGCGAAATGAAGCTCGAGGTCAGATTGCGTTTTACTATACGACGCGCCTGTATCATTCAATTCTCGAGCCACACGGCTGGAAGGCGCAAGGTGAGACCATCGCCAATGCCTACCGCCAGGGTGATTTCGCAGCCATGGCTGCGGCGGTCAGCGATGAGATGGTCGACGAGATAGCCATCGCCGGGACACCCGATGAGGTGCGCGACCAGCTCAAATCCTGGGAAGGATTGGCTGACCATGTCTTGTTGTACACGCCAAGCATAGGGCTGAAAAGCGGTCGCGTTGAGGAAAATCTGGATGCTATCGTGGACACCTTTGGGAGAAGCACATGAGCGCAGTCGAAAACGCAGCCGGAAAAAAGCTGCCGTTCGATCAGCGGATCGCCGATGGATTCATAAAAGCGCCTCGAGGAGCAGGCGGCGGGCTCACCGAATTTCTCGGTTTTGAAATAGTCAGCGCGGAACCCGGGGTCATGACAGGTCGTTTCGAAGTCAGGGAAGATCTGCTCACGCCGATGGGCAACATGCATGGTGGTGTACTTTCGGCGTTCTGTGATCACATGCTTGGGTGTGTCTGTTATCCCGCCATGAAAAAGGGTCAGTGGGCGGCAACTACCGAATTCAAGATCAACCTGACCGCCCCGATAAGCAAAGGCCAGGTGGATGCGCGAGCTGAAATTGTGAATCTGTCGCGCACCCAGGCGGTGGTGCGAATAAGCCTCACCAATGAGGGCCGGCTTGCCGCGATGGCGCAGGGCACTGTTACCATCCGGGATCCACGTTGACCATGTCGAAAAGATCCATGCTCCCTGATTCACCGACTCGTGTTGTCGGCCTGCTTGTCTGGT
>QIDL01000460.1 GCA_003228415.1 Gammaproteobacteria bacterium
GGGCCCGGCGAAAGCGGGGCGAGTGATCGAGTCGGACTGTTCTTTGGCCATTTGGAATGTTTTCCGTGCCGGTGTGGCGAGCCGATGCGGGTAAGCGGCATTCCAAGGGGCCTCGCGAGGTATGCAAGGCCTCCATGGCTTTATCGGTTGACAGCTTACCGAGCACGTGCCTCCTCCGCCCTTCGACGAAAGAATCGGGCCCCGAAGCCCATACGATACTTCTCTAGGGCTTCAGCAGTACGGTCGAGTTCAACCGCGAATTCGGCACCCGTACGGTGTTCGGTCTCGTACTCAAGCACTGGCGCCGCCGCAATGTCGCGCGCATCGCTCTCTGTCTCGGTGTCGAGCCACATGTTTCGGAAGACGACCAGGACTTGCCAAGGGCCGTCAGCGATCTGTCGCACCGGTAGGGGGTTGGGACTTTCAGCCATAACGGTTCACCTTTACCTTTCGCTTTACGCTGGCACCACCGCACCCAGGACGTTTTGGAGACGCTCAACTTGGGACGTCCACCGCGGTGGTGCCGACAGCCGGCGCGGGTTCGCCACTACTACCCTACCCCCAACCGATCCAACTCCGCCGTAAAATCCTCGCGGTTCATGATCTTGATGCCTTGATACTCCTTCAGATCGACCAGGTGCTTGTCCTCCGATACAATGTACTCGGCCTTGCTCTCCAGGGCGGCGGCGATCACCATGTCATCTTTCGGATCAGCCTTCACCGCCCCGTGGGCTTGGCGGTGCCCAGGGAGCAGCGTCACCATCTCCAGAATGGTTTCGTTGAGAAACACCTCTATCTGGTCATCCGGCACGGCCAGCCAAGTGCGTAGGGACTCCTTGGTGTGCAGCTTGTCAGCCAGCTCAAGGAGAATCTGTGGAGAGGCGGCTACTTTCCAGCCGGCAGCATCCAGGCGTAATAAAAGGCGGGTCGAGAGACTCGCCGAAACGGGCAGCGTGATAAGGACATTGGTGTCGAAGACGACGGTTTGCTTTGGCATCCTGCCACCTTCAGCAGCGTTCAATCGTCCTCAAGAACGACGCGGAGAATATCGTCCTCGGTGACCCCGTACTTTTTCATGCTGGCCTCTGCCTTGGCCTGCCATTCTCGGAGTTTCTCCCAGGCTTGCTGCTTCCGCTCGGTGGTGGGCTGGCGATACGGAATGACGCCATAGCGAGCAGCACCCGTTTCGTCCTCGATGACAATCGATTCGTCTTTACCGACGCCCGCCAAGACGTTTCGAGCCGCTTCGCTCAAGTCGTTGAGGAGAATCTTTTTCATGGTTTCACCGTACAGCGTTGGTGACCTCTGGGCAAGAAACAGACCTTTTCATTCTACCTCGGGCCCCGGCTCCACCCTAGCTGACGCTCCAGACATTTCCCGCAAGTAATTGACAGCAACTGCTAGCAACTGCGACAATATGCCAATTCGGCAGAACTTCCCAGGCTGTCACATGAGCAACCAAAACCGAGCCATATCGATGCAGATCAACCGCGATCAGGTCCTCACCATTGATGAGTTGGCGACCTACCTGAAGATATCAAAGTCAACACTCTACAAACTGGTCCAGGAAGACAAGATACCGGGCCAGAAAGTGGGTAAACACTGGCGGTTCCGCCGCAAAACAATCGACGAGTGGCTCGATCAGCGAAATCAACCGAATAAGCCGCAATAGCGTTTAACTGTTCTTCCTGTTTTCTCCAACCTATCTCAGCAATTTGGATTGTCGGCGAGCCAATGGAACCTCCACGTTGGAATATCATCACACCCTCCCAGTATGAATGGGAACGGCGTGCTCTGGATTTCATCCGGGCGGGTCTGCCCAATCATGACCCGTACCGTGCGTGGGCTAATTTCGAGTTCCAAACCCCGGACGGAGCGGTCTACGAGGTCGATTTGCTCGTCCTCACCAAGCAGGGGTTCTGGTTGGTCGAGATCAAAAGCTGGCCCGGTCGTGTTCGTGGTGATGCTGGAACTTGGACACGCACGCACGAAGGCCGAACCCGATCTGAAGACAACCCGGTCATGCTGGCCAATCGCAAGGCGAAGGCCCTTGTCTCTCTGTTGAAGTCACAGCAGGCAGTCAAAAAAGTGCGAGTGCCATGGATGGATGCAGTCGTCTTCCTGTCCGCTGATGAACTTCACTGCGATCTCTCTGGCCCGGCACGCAATCGTGTGGTGCTCAAGGATCGTCCTGCGCAAGAATCCCGTCCCGAGAGAAAGGGTATCCTTGCCGCTCTGCTGAATCGTGAAGGTCCGGGCATCGATCCTGATTCCCGCAGTCTGATCGACAGCAAAGTTGCCAAAGCCATTTCCCGTGCCGTTGAGCAATCGGGAATTCGTCCGTCACAGCGGTCACGCCGTGTTGGCGATTATGTGTTGGGTGAATTGCTGGCCGATGGGCCGGGCTATCAGGACCGGCTCGCCAAACATGCGTCGTTCGAAAATGTGTATTGCCGAGTTCGACAATACACCGTGGCCCAGGCATCGTCGGAAGATGATCGCCAGCGACTCAAGCGAGCGGCGGCACGTGAATTCCAAATCATCCAGTCGCTCAATCATCCGAACATTCTGCCGGTACTGGACTACAAGGAGCACGAACTCGGCCCGGCCTTGTTGTTCCGGTACCTGGACCCTCATGCAATTCGTTTCGATCACTACCTTGCCACCCAGTGCCACAAGCTCACAACTGATGCCCGCTTGAAGTTGTTGCGTCAGATCGCAGATGCCATCCGCTATGCACACCGCAGACGGGTGATTCATCGTGCCCTGGGCCCACAGAGCATCCTCGTGATGAAGGACGAAGGCGGACGGGCGAAGGCTGAATTCG
>QIDL01000264.1 GCA_003228415.1 Gammaproteobacteria bacterium
GGTCACAGCAGCGCCTCGCGCCAGGTCGCTGACGGCCGCGTCCGTCTCGGTCATCGGGCCGCTTGCAGGCAATCTCCGGTCTCATCTGAATTTCAGTCTCAGGTATCGCTAGGCATGGCATTGCAAAACCTTTACAAGGTGACCAAGACGTTGACGGACTTGCTGCAGCAGAACATCACGAAGAGCATCGATACATCACTCGATGGTCTGCTGAACGTCACGGCCATTCCACCGGAGAAGGTAGAAAATCCATCAAACACCCTGAGTCTCTATCTGTATCACGTCGCTGAGGATCCTTATTACAAGAACATAGCCGGGCCCGGCAATGATGTGCCCGATGTGGCCACCACACCTATGGCGCTCAGTCTGTTCTATATTCTTACTGCCCACCATGAGATCAGTTCCACGTTTGATGCAGAGACACAACAGAAACTTATGGGTTATGCACTGAAGACATTTCACGATGTTCCTGTGATCACAGATCAGACCAGGGTTAATGGCACGGACATTCTCGATGTGGACCTCATGGGAAGGGATAACAGCCTGCAAGTAATTATGCGGCCCGTTCTCGCCGAAGATGCCATTGCATTCTGGAGTTCGGAAGACTCGCGCACGGCGCGCCTGTCTGCCTATTACGAAGTGCGGGTTATCATTCTGGAGCCGGAACCACCAAAGAGAATGCCGGGCATTGTGCTCAGTCTGGGCGCCTTTGTTCACGAGCTGGGTGCGCCCCACCTGGATTGCACCCGAAGCAACCTGCATTTTCAGTTGCCGGCCGCAGCAGGTAGCGGGCCACAGATACTGGAGTCCAGCCCCGCTCGGGTCTCGACGGATACGGGTGCGATACCACCCAACAATCAACTCGAGCTTTTGGGCGTCAATCTGACCGGTAGAGCCCATTCCCTTGTTTTAAAGAACCTGCTCTGGGCGCAGCGGCCGAATTCTCTCGGCGGTCCGGTGGACGAAATCGAGCTGGACCCGGCACTCAATGCAGCGGCCGGCTGGAGTGTCGATTTTCGCACCGACCGAATCACGCTCGACATTGCCTCTTCGTTGCAGTTCGTTAACGCAGGGTCGACTGACCAGGTGGATGTCGTGCCAGGGCTGTACAGTGTACAAGCGAGGGTCGTTCATGAAGAGAAGGTGATCCTCGGCCAGCTAAAACAGATCAGTACTCGTAGTAACGAAGTAGGATTCCTGGTCATCCCGCGCATCGTTAGCCTCGCCACAAACGCCGCGACGAATGAATTAACACTGCAGATCGCACCCACGGTCGAGCTGAATCAGGGGGAGGGTGTTGCGGACGATCGCAAGTTGCTGGATATCCATGTCATGGTGGATGGACAAGTGTACGAGCGAATTGAGCCAGGCCCGGTACTGGGTGATGGCCAATTCAGACCGGATACGAATTCACTCACCTTGAAGGCCCTGTTTACCCTGACAGATCCCGGTTTGCGACCGTTGAGACTCGTGGTCAACGGCGCGGCGTCACAGCCGTTCTGGTTCGAGGTCTAATCCCCATGAAACTTGCAGCGACCGAGAGTAAAGCAACGGATTCGCACAAGGGTCTGCGGGACGACGCATCGGCTATACGCAACGATTCCTTTCTGGAGCTGGTGCTGTTGCAGGTCCGGCTGCGTACGCGTCGGCGTGCGGTGTGGCTGGCGCATCTCGGTGTCAGCGAAAGTGACGATAGCGGATCAATCCTGGCACCGAAGCTGATTGCTGCGCTTGATGGCCGAGATACACCGGAGGCCGAAGCCGCATGGTATGACGGCGCCACGGATGTTAAGCCGCTGAACGAACAGATCGCACAAGTGGAGCAGGTTCTGGCGGGAGATGCTGGTGCGCAGTTGCGCCAACTGGGCAGCCTGTTTCGCTTGAGCCGGCCGGAAGTGGAGTTGCTGCAGACCTGTCTCGCTGTTGCTGTGGAACCGGGCCTTGGGACGGTCTACGCGCACCTGCAGCAACACCCCGCACGCACCTATGCTACCGCGGTGTTGGCGGCGCGCCTGTTCGATCACGGGCATCGCCCGGTATGGAGTGAAGGATGTCCACTTGCCGTGTGGAGGCTGGTTACCGCGTGCGATGCACCGGCGGGCGAACCGGCACCCCTTGGCATTGACCCGCTGATTGTCGCCTGGCTTTCCGGCGAACTGTGCATAGATCCGGTTCTCAGTGGTTTGGTGCAGGTCATCGAGCGGCGGACAGCGCTTGACAGCTGGCCGGTGGAGTCCGTAACACGGATGGTCAAGCAGGCAACGGAGCGCGAGTGGCCGGTCCGGCTACTGGTTAGTGGGCCGCCTGCCAGTGGACGGCGCACTTTTGGATCCACGGTCGCTGCCTGCTTCGGTATGCAAACGTTCAGCGTCGATACCACGGGCATCACCGAACTCGACTGGCCTGACGTCTTTATGCGGGCACAGCGTCTGGCAGTGCTGGGTGATATGGCGCTGGTATGGCATGGTAGCCAGTTAAACTGGAAATGGCCGATCAATATCGCGCCGGCACCCATCCAGTTCATGGCCTGCGACCTGGACGAAGTAGTCCCGCCCTGCGAAAACGCCATCGACCATCGTATTAATTTGCCGGCTCCGACCCTTGACGAGCGCCGTGGCCTCTGGAAAGCAATCGTTCCTGCGTCGGCCGCCTGGCCGACGCGGAAGCTGGAAACCCTAGTTTCACGGTACCACCTGAACCCAGGCGACATCGTATCTGTTGCGCAACGCGGCCCGGCCAGTGCGCATGAGGCCGGCGAATTTGCGCGGGAGCTTACGCGCCATCGCCTGGGCAGGCTGGGTCGGTTGATCGATTGTCCCTTCAGCC
>QIDL01000260.1 GCA_003228415.1 Gammaproteobacteria bacterium
TTTGAACAACAACTGTTTAACTGTGCGAAGCAAGCGTGAATCGATTTCGAAGGTTTCGCGCAGGAGATCGGAGAGTACCGGGGGTAGCGAACGCTGATAATCGCGGTCGTTCTGGCCGCAGTGACCACAATAGGTACCGAGGCGTTCCTGATTGCAGTTCGGACAATTCATCTCACGCATTGTGCACGCCGCAGACAACTCGTGCGAGTGCGCGCAAGGACACTTCGGCGTAGCTCAAAGCCAAGGCTGGGCGGAAAAGCGGTGAATCCAATATACTCCTCTGTCTGACTGTGGAACGGGAGCAGTGGATGACCGGATTGCCGAAATCGGTTGTGATCACAGACGACACGATGCGGGAAGGTCTGCAGATCGAAAGTGCGGATATTGAGGTTTCAGAGAAACTTCGGCTGCTGGACGCGCTGGGTGAAACCGGCGCGAAGACGATCTCCATTGGCTCCTTTGCCCATCCCAGGTGGACGCCGCAGAAGCCCGGGGTGACCTACACAGCGGCGATATTCAACCGCAAAGGCTTTGAACGGGCAGATCAGTACCATCCGAAGATCGACGTTCGCAGGAAGCGCTTCGGCACTCACGTGGAGATGTGCGATACCTTCGCACGTCGCAATTACAACCGCTCTCAGGCCCAGCAGATAGCGGGTATGGGCGCTACCATCCAGGCCGCCGAGGCGGCCGGTGCGGAATTCGGCGCGGTCGCACTCGGCAATCCGTTCGGATCCAATTTCGAAGGCGCCTTCACGCTGAAGCAGCGGATGGCGTTGATGGAACTGATGATAGACCACTGGCACGAGGCTGGTTTTACCGTGCAGCGCTGTTCCTTCGTGGAGGCCATGGGCTGGAACCTGCCGCACCTGGTGCGCGAAACCATCGAGGCCATTCGAGATCGGTGGCCGGAGATCACCGATTTTCACATGCACCTGCACAACCAGCGGGGCCAGACGCTGGCGAGCTACTACGAGGCACTGATGCTGGGAGCGGCCGAGTTCGATACCTGTATCGGTGGTATGGGGGGATGTCCTTATTGCGGCAATGGCCGATCTGCGGGACATGTACCGACCGAAGATTTTGTCGACCTTTGCCACGAAATGGGAATTGACACAGGCTATGACCTGGACAAGCTGATCGAGGCGGCCGCCATCGCGGAGCAGGTGGTTGGGCACCCGCTGTGGGGACACGTTTCGAAGTCCGGTCCACGACCGCGCGGAGATCAACGGTATCCGCTGGACATGCCCTTTGTGGAAACGCTGGAGGAAGCTGCCCACTTCCGGAAAGGGCCGGATGTCTATGCCGGTCAGCTTTCGCCGTGGCGCGAAGGGGACGCGCTGAGTGAACTCGGGCACTGACTGCAGCACTGGAATTAGAAGTTTACAACAGGAGAAGGACAAGAATGTCGGTACTGGAATCGGCGCTGAATGTGAAAGACGAGGCGTTCATCACCAATCGAGCAGATATGCTGGAGATGCTTGGAACACTGGAGTCGCTGCACGAAGAAGCCGCCCAGGGCGGTGGCGAAGAGGCAATGGCGCGACTGCGATCACGTAACAAGATGCCCATTCGGGAGCGGGTGGCGCGAGCTCTCGATCCGGATACACCATTTCTCGAAATCAGTTCCGTTGCCGCCTGGAGATCGCCGTTCGCGGTGGGTTCCGGATTTGTGCTCGGGATCGGAGTCATTTCCGGCGTGGAATGTGTGGTGCTCGGGCATGACCCTTCGGTCCGGGCAGGGGCCTTCAATGGCTTCAACTCCAAGAAACTGATGCGCGGGCTCGAAATTTCGCGGGAAAATCGCCTGCCTTATGTGCAGTTTGTTGAATCGGCGGGCGCCGATCTTCGCGGCCAGGGAGGTGGTGGCGATCCGGAAGCCGCCATACAGCGCGAAACCGGCCACTTCGCGGAATCCGGGCGACTTTTCTACGAGATAACCGAACTGTCCAAGATGCGAATCCCCACCATTTCACTGGTATTCGGGGCTTCCACCGCGGGCGGCGCCTACCAGCCTGGAATGAGTGACTACAACATCTTCATCCGCAAGCAATCAAAGGTGTTTCTTGGTGGTCCGCCGCTGGTGAAGATGGCGACCGGTGAGGATGCGGACGAAGAAAGCCTTGGCGGTGCGGACATGCACTGCAGTGTCTCCGGACTTGGCGATTACCTGGCCGAGGACGAGATGGATGGCATCCGAATCCTGCGTGAGGTAATGGCGCATCTGAACTGGCGCAAGCTCGGACCCGGGCCATCGTTACCGGCGGATGAGCCGCTGCACGATCCGGAAGGACTGCTGGGGTTGGTTGCCAAAGACCTCAAAGCCCCATTCGACATCAGGGAAGTCGTCGCTCGGATCGTGGACGGCTCCCGCTTTGAGGAGTTCAAACCGCTGTATGGCCCGACTCTGGTCTGCGGATGGGCATCGGTGCATGGTTTTCCGATCGGCATTCTCGGTAATAACGGAGCGCTGTTTTCCGAGTCGTCGGAAAAAGCGTCACAGTTCATCCAGCTCTGTAACCAGATCGACGTGCCGCTGTTGTTTCTGCATAACATCACCGGTTACATCGTTGGTACCGATTTCGAACAGAACGGCATCACCAAAAATGGCTCGAAGATGATCAACGCGGTGTCCAACTCCACGGTACCGCACATCACGGTAATCGTTGGTGCATCCTACGGTGCGGGCAACTACGGTATGAGCGGTCGAGCCTTCGGTACCCGTTTCACTTTCATATGGCCGACCGCCAAGATTGCGGTAATGGGGCCGAAACAGATGGCTGGAGTCATGAGTATCGTCGGGAGGCGGGCGGCGGAACGCCGTGGCCTGGAGTTCGATGAAGAAGCCGACGCGGCGCGGGCGGAGGTGGCCGAACACTGGGCCGAAGAACGTTCCAAAGGACTCTTTGCGACCTCGCGCGTATCGGACGACGGCATGATCGATCCACGAGATACCCGTACCGTGATCGCCATTGCGTTATCGGCCTGCCACAACGACAAAGTTCAAGGCACCAAGGAGTTCGGCACATGGCGGATGTAATTTTCAAGCCCATCAGCCGCTTGCTGATTGCCAATCGAGGTGAGATTGCACGGCGAATCATCAGGAGTGCGCAGGATATGGGGATCAGCACGGTGGCGGTCTATGCCGACTCCGATGCGACGGCGCCCTTTGTCAGCGATGC
>QIDL01000488.1 GCA_003228415.1 Gammaproteobacteria bacterium
GTTGCTCGTTCATTTAAGAGACTCCTCGACCTTTTTGAGGGCATCCACCGTCATCAGGACCTTTTCAAACCGTAACAACACAACGGGATCAATTTCTGATGCCGAGCAGATACCCACATTCGGCAGATTCCGGACTGCAAGGTAGACCTGCTCATCCGTCTCGGGCAACACGATCAGCACGCTGCTTAATTTCATACCGCTGAGCAGCTTCACCACTTCGCGCGTCTTGGGCGCATCCAGTGTCAGTGAGGTACTGACCACGAGACTGTCCTGCCGGACAAGTTCCGACAAAATACAGCGCATGGCTGCACGGTACATCTTGCGATTAACCTTCTGCGCGTAATCCCGTGGCTTGGCGGCGAAGGTCTGGCCACCGCTGCGCCATAAAGGGCTGCGAATGGTACCAGCACGCGCCCGGCCTGTCCCCTTTTGCCGCCAGGGTTTTCGACCACCACCGCGTACTTCGGAGCGTGTCTTTTGCGCCTTGGAACCGGAGCGGCTACCGGCCATATAGGCCGTAACGACCTGGTGGACGAGTCCCTCGTTAAATTCACGGGCAAAAGCACTATCCGCCACGGTCACGGCATGCTTCTTTTTTCCGCCGGCAACAGAGATCTGCATTGTTAGTTCCCCTTGCCTCGACCGCGCACAGCCGGACGAACCAGCACGTCACCACCCTTGGGGCCCGGCACTGAACCCTTGAGCATCAGCAAATTACGCTCGTTATCGACTCGTACGATTTCCAGGTTCTGCGTGGTGGTGCGCTCATTCCCCATATGGCCAGACATCTTTTTACCCTTGAATACCCGACCGGGTGTTTGGTTTTGTCCGATCGAACCGGGTGCACGGTGCGCGAGCGAGTTACCGTGGGTCGCATCCTGGGTGTGGAAATTGTGCCGCTTGACAACACCGGCAAAGCCCTTGCCGATACTGGTGCCCGTCACATCGACCTGCTGGCCGGCGTTGAAGAGATCGACACCGATCTCGTCACCCGCTTTTAACGCTATGGTCTCATCGTCCGCAAGTCTAAACTCGCGCATACAACTGCCCGCCGGAACATCGGCCTTTGCGAAATGGCCGGCCAGCGGCTTGCTGACCCGGCTGGCGCGACGTTTGCCAGTCGCCAATTGCACCGCCTGGTAACCATCAATGTCCAGGGTACGCACCTGTGTGACCCGGTTGGTCTCGACATGAATCAGGGTAACCGGCGTGGAGACGCCATCTTCAGTGAAGATACGCGTCATACCGCATTTTTTTCCGATCAGACCCAGTGCCATGACATCACCTAGTTCAGCTTAATCTGAACATCAACACCGGCAGAAAGATCGAGCTTCATAAGCGCATCAACGGTCTTGTCGGTGGGGTCCACAATGTCCATCATGCGCTTGTGCGTACGAATCTCGTACTGATCACGCGCGTCCTTGTTCACATGTGGCGAGATCAGCACGGTAAACCGTTCCTTCCTGGTTGGCAGCGGAATGGGGCCCAACACCTGTGCACCGGTGCGCTTCGCAGTCTCTACGATTTCTCGTGCCGACTGATCAATCAGACGATGATCAAAGGCCTTGAGTCTGATCCTGATACGTTGATTCGCCATAATTTAGGTTCTCTGTGATGGTGTCCGGCCGCGGCCCTTACTCAAGTATCTTCGATACCACACCGGCACCTACGGTTCGGCCGCCTTCACGCACGGCGAAGCGCAGACCTTCTTCCATGGCGATCGGGGCTATCAGGTTGACCGTCATCTTGATGTTATCCCCCGGCATGACCATCTCCACGCCCTCGGGCAGGTCGACGGCACCGGTCACATCGGTGGTGCGGAAGTAAAACTGGGGCCGGTAGCCATTGAAGAACGGGGTATGACGACCCCCTTCATCCTTGGTCAATACGTATACCTCGGCCTCGAACCTGGTGTGCGGGGTGATCGAACCGGGTTTGGCCAGTACCTGGCCACGTTCCACCTCTTCGCGCTTGGTGCCGCGCAGCAATACACCGACGTTGTCACCGGCCATACCTTCGTCGAGCAGCTTTCTGAACATCTCGACCCCGGTACAGGTGGTCATGGTGGTGTCCTTGATGCCGACGATCTCGATATCATCCCCGACGGTGACCTTGCCACGGTCGATACGGCCGGTCACCACGGTGCCACGGCCGGAGATGGAAAACACATCCTCGATCGGCATCAGGAACGGCTTGTCGATATCACGCTTGGGCACCGGGATGTACCGGTCCATCTCCTCGACCAGCTTGACGATCGAAGGGACGCCGATATCCGAGCTGTCGCCTTCCAGCGCTTTCAGTGCGGAGCCGGTGATGATCGGGGTGTCGTCACCGGGGAATTCGTATTTACTGAGCAGGTCACGGATTTCCATCTCGACCAGTTCCAGCAGCTCGGCATCGTCCACCTGGTCGGCCTTGTTCATGTACACCACGATATAGGGCACACCGACCTGGCGCGACAACAGGATGTGCTCGCGGGTCTGGGGCATCGGGCCGTCGGCCGCAGAGACCACCAGGATGGCCCCATCCATCTGGGCGGCACCGGTGATCATGTTTTTGACGTAGTCGGCATGTCCGGGGCAGTCGACGTGGGCGTAGTGGCGATCGGCACTTTCGTACTCGACGTGGGCGGTGGCAATGGTGATGCCACGGGCCTTTTCTTCCGGCGCATTGTCAATCTGGTCATAGGCCTTGAATTCGCCGCCCCTGGCCTCCGCCATCACCTTGGTGATGGCCGCCGTCAAGGTGGTCTTGCCATGATCGACGTGGCCGATCGTGCCGACGTTGATATGCGGTTTGTTACGTTCAAATTTTTCCTTGGACA
>QIDL01000182.1 GCA_003228415.1 Gammaproteobacteria bacterium
AGGACCCTTAGTATCCCTGGTGACCACTACAGGCACCCAGGATGTCACTCGGGCATCGAACTGCCCCCGAGCCCCCGGTACAGATCGATGTAACTGTTCGCCAGGCTACCTTTGCGCGTGGCCAGGTCGTCGTCGGCGAAGAGCTTGGTGCGCTCGGTGTCGAGTACATTCTGGAACTCGATCAGACCCTGTTCGTACTGCACATTGACCAGAACCACCGAGCGCGCATTGGCATCGACCTGCTGCTGCTTGTGCTCGATCTGTTTCCACAGCGAGTTGATCGAGGCCAGCGTGGTTTCGACCTCGGCGACCGCCTGCAACAGGGTATCCTCGTACCGCAGCAGGGCGATGCGGGTGTTGGTCTCTTCGATGTCGATCTGGCTGCGGATGCGGCCGGCGTTGAAGATCTCCCAGCGCATCGCGGGGCCGATGAACCAGGCGCGGCTATTACCCTTGGTCAGGTCGGAACTGTCTCGCGCCTGCATTGAGAAATCACCGAGCAGCACGAAGCGGGGATAGAGGTCGGCAGTCACCACGCCGACGCGTGCTGTCTGCGCCGCCAATGCACGCTCGGCCTGGCGGATATCGGGACGGTTGCGGATCAGGTCCGCCGGCAGGCCGATGCTGAAATCATGCCTGGGAGACGGAATCGGTAACGGGTCGTCCAGCAGCTCGTCCACCTCCCCCGGGTATTTGCCCAGCAGCACCGCCAGGCGGTTGAGGGTGCCTTGCCGCTGTCCGGTCAACCGTGGCACCAGGGCCCTGGCGGCGGCCAGATTGGACTCGGCCTGACGCACGTCCAGTTCGGAAACCAGCCCGCTGTTGAAGCGGCTGCGGGTCAGTTTCTCCGATTTATCGATGGTGCGGATGTTCTCTTGCGCCAACCGCAGCCGCTCATCGAAGGTGCGCACCTCCACATAGGTCAGTGCGACGTCTGCCAGCAATGAGACCAGGATGTCGCGATAGGCCTCGTAGTTGGCCTCGGTATTGGCCTCGGCTGATTCCACCGAGCGACGTACGGCACCGAAGACATCGAGTTCCCAACCGGCCGCGAACCCCAGTGCATGGTGGCTGTAGGGGCTGTGCGGAAATGGCGGTTTGGCGATATTCTCACTCTCGCCAATACGGGTGCTGGAGCCCTCCAGCGAGACTGTCGGCAGGAGGCTGCTGGAGGCGATGATGCGCCGGGAGCGGGCCACGTCGATGCGTTGTAAGGCAATCTTCAGATTCGGGTTCGCATCTCTGGCCAGTTTGATCAATTCGGGCAGCACCGGATCGTCGAACTCTTGCCACCAGGCCTCGAATACCGGGCTACCTTCGCCGAGGTGCTCGTGCACCCTTTCCGCCCAGGCGTCCGGCACTGCGACTTCGGGTTTCTTATAGACCGGCCCGACCGCGGTGCAGCCACCTAGCAGCAGCAGTGCCAGAACGGCAGGCAGGAGGACTCTTTTGGGTGTCCTGATCATACCGGATGGGCCCACTTACAACGCGCCAAGATAGGCCTTGGCCGCATACAGGCGAACAGTCGCACCACCGATGATGTCCATAAAGCCGAGCCAGGACGGCTTTTCGGCACTGATCCAGGCTGATCCTGTGGCACCGATAGGTATCCATAAACCCTCCGGGTCTTCGAACTCCAGGATCACCGTGCGTCCGACCGGGGCGGAACCCATCGCGATTTGGCGGCCGACGAGTTCTTCCCGTGGCCACAGCGTGCCGGCGGCCTCGCCGGTCGCCCCGGTGATGCTATGCACCCGGGCGCGAAAGATGTGGCCGGGATAGGCATCGACGTAGAACTCGGCGAACTGTCCCGGTTTGATGAAGGCATAGGCCTGGTCGGGGATGCGCATCACCACGAACTTCTGGCTGGTATCCCAGATATGCAGGGCACCGATGCGGCTGCCCTCGCCAACGTCGATATGGGACACCTGGCCGTCGAACGGCGCGGTGACTTCCAGGCGCCCGAGTTCGAAACGGGCGTTCTCCAGTGCCGCACGCGCCGCAGAGACTTCCGCTGCGCTGCGCTTCACATCGTCTTTCGCCGCCTCCAGCGCGGTGACTGCGATGGCGCCCCGTTCGAGGTTTTGCTTGCGCCGGTACTCGCGCGTCAGGCGGGCAAGCTCTATCTCCGCTCGCTTGAGGTCTTCCTCCGCCCTTGATTCCTGGGACTTGCGGGCATCATCGACCAGGGTATACAGCAGTTGGCCTTCTTTGACCCGTTCGTTGTGGCTGACGTAGATCTTGTCAATCTGCTGGCCGATGCTCGGGGACAGCACCGAGCGCGGCGCCCGCACGGTGGTGCTCAGGGTCAGGTCGGCGGGAGAGAAGAAGCGGTGGGCAGTGAACAGAGTGAACGCGAGGAATATACCGATCCCGGCCATGATCACGTAGTTCTGCGTGGTTCGTCCGACAATGCCGAATTTCAGCAGCAGCCAGCAAATCAGCAGGTAGGGGATCATGATTTCCTTCATCAGGCCTTGTCCCCATTGCTGGCCGGATCAACCGGCACTGTCGCGGGCCCGGCGGCGCGCTGCTCCGATGTGTCGGAAAGCTCCCTGCCGTCGGGCGGCAGTCTGAGGCGGCGCAGCCAGTTCGCCAGGGCGTCCCAGTCGATAACCACTGCCACCACTGCCAGGATCCATAGCGGCTTCCAGATCATCCCGAGCATGGTCAACCAGAATACAAGCCTGCCCTGGGTGAAACCCTTCTCCCTGGCCAAAACCTTCGGGATGGAGTGCAGCGACCAGAGCTTGGCGATCACCCACACCAGTAGCGCCACAGTAACCAACACGACGAACCAGAAAAAGACGACGCTATC
>QIDL01000307.1 GCA_003228415.1 Gammaproteobacteria bacterium
CTTCTGCTCGCGTTCTCAAGCTGGCCAGGTCACTACCCGAACCCGGCTCGCTATAGCCCTGACACCACTCCACTTCGGCGCGAGCGATACGCGGCAGGTGCGTCTGCTTCTGCTCTTCGGTGCCCATTTCCAGCAAGGTGGGGCCAATCATGCTGGTCCCGAAGCTGGATAAAGCGGGGCGCGCGCCGATGCGCGCCATTTCTTCCAGCAGAATCAGGTACTGGTCTTTGCTCAAGCCTCCGCCACCGTATTCCCTGGGCCAGCTCGGCACCGTCCAGCCTCGCTCCACCATCCGTTCCAGCCACACCAGCGTATCCGGGTCGTCAATTTTGATCTTGCTCGACCCGTTGGAAACCGGACCCGGTCCGCGAGCACCCGCCGGACAATTCTCTGCCAGCCAGGCCCGGGTATCGGCCCGGAACTCATCCTTAGACATCGCATCCCCCAAAAAACTGCTTTGAAACAGCCGATTCAACACCAATTCCGGCCCCATGTGAACACGGTCTCCTACTTACTGCGCATTCGCAGCCGAGTCTGTACTGTGACACAACACACGCCAGTCTCTGGACGCCGCGGAGATAATCCGCCGATGCGCAGCAAAGACACCGGGAAAACCACTCATTTCCGCTCCGGCGATCGAGTTTTCTGCCAGAACGGTGATTGGTTCTACCAGACTCGAGAGGACGATCATGGACCCTTCCCGACACGGGAAGCGGCCGAGTTCGACCTCAGACGCTACGTGGACGAGATGAACTTCTTCGATGCTGCTTCGAATAGTGCGACCAGTGAGTCAAAACAGAGACAGGATCTGGACTTCGCCAATTTCACACTGGTGGACAAAGACTAGATCCATTACATTCGATCCCGTCTCGCGTTACAGTCTCGCGCGACAGGAAAGGAAGCCGTGCGCATGCAGCGGATCATCAGTTTCGTTTTAACCGCCCTTATCCCAACAATTGCTCTTTTCTCGGGTTGCGCGAGCACCACCAAGGTGATCAGCACCGATCTCACCAGACAAAGTGGCCTCTATGTGGTGGGCTACGTCGACCGGGATGACATTCGCGCCCAGCTCGAAGACACTTTCGTCCGGGATCTGGGTGATCAGGGCATTCGCGGCGTTGCCAGCCGCCACGATATCAAGGTCATCAAGAGTTCGTCTCCCTCGGAAATTGTCCGAGCGGCCAACACCCATGACGTGGCCGCCGTGGTGATCATCAATCGGGTGTCCAGGGATGGGTCCGACAGCATCATCCAGAACGATCAATCTATCAGCCCAGGCGATCCGGACCTGACCTCCTACTACGAGGCAACCAAAGACGAGCTCGACAACTACGGCAACGACGAGCCCATCTTTGCCGAGGTAAATGCCTTTTTCGTGGATGGCAATAAGACCCGGCGATTCTGGACAGGCACCACCTGGACATTCGAAGGTGAGGACGATGAGGTGGTCAACACCATCAGCCAGACCATCGCTGCCGAGCTGGCCAAGTTTGCAGCGGATTTCCGGTCCTACGGGCGCCCGATCAACTGATCGCGCAAAAACCAGGAGCGGCTCCGCACCGGCCCAGTCCAGGCTGCTGGAGCCGGGTTAGCGCTTTCCAGGCAGCACCACGAGACCTTCGGTATGTTTCCGAACGATATCTTCGTAGCTACCGTCCTGCTTCATACCGGCAATCGCCTGATTGAAGCGGTCGATGATGAGTGCCGCCTCGGGATTCTGGCGGCTGACCCCGAAACGCAGTGCGCGACGCGCCAACGGCTTCGGCAGCAACCTGAATTCTTCCAGGTCGTCGGGCATGTAGCGGGAGATCTGGTAAAAGATTGACCACTTGTCGCCCACGATCACCTCGAGCTTGCCCTTCCGAAGCAGCAGCAGGTTTTGAATGAGATAGTAATTGGTGACCCGATTGAGATTCATACTGCGGTCGAAAGCATCCTCGTAGGCATAGCCACGCACCACCCCGATTCGATATCCGGCCAGATCTGAAAGGTTCGCGTAATCGATCAGAACCCCTTTGCGTGCGAGCAGAACAATGTCGTTCATGAGATAGGGTTCGCTGAACAGGAGATCTTCCGAGCGCTGATCGTTCTGCCAGACGGCCGCCACCGCATCGTAAACACCGACGGCTGTGCCCTGATATGCCCTCGACCAACCTTCGATGTTGGGCTCGACCTCGTAACCCGCCCGGGCCAACGCCGTGCGAACCAGGTCCGTGGCCAAACCGCCGTTCGGTAGCTGGTCGTCCATATAAGGCGTCCAGAGGCTGCCGGTGACCTGCAACGCTTCGGCGCCCGCGGCGAATGGTGAGAAAAAAATGGCCAGCCCAACGGCCAGACCGCACCAGAACGCTTGCATCCTTTCCAACGACACTACTCCCTGTTTGCCTGGACGCTGTACAGCGACACCAATCTCGCGATCAGTATCGCCACGTAGAGCTGACCAATCAACGCCTGAACATAGGCGAGCGTTGCTGCAATCTGTACGTTCGGTGTGATGTCCCCATAACCCAGTGTGGTCATGGTGACATAGCTGAAGTAAATAAATGTCTGGCCGGAATACCGGCCATCCCCGAGCAGGGCCTCTCCCGAAAATGCCTCCGGAATCAATGTCGCGGTCAGCGCGTAGAGAAACGCGAACATGACCCCGAACAGCACGTAAACGTTGATGGCCGCCCATAGCGTTTCCCCGGTTACTTCACTCGCCTGGAACATGAGCGCCCCGGTGATGAGATAGATAAGCGCTCCAAAAAACAGCGCGCTTACCACCATGGAGGCAACGGCGACCGCCTGATTCTCGACCGAGGCGCTTCCCAGC
>QIDL01000521.1 GCA_003228415.1 Gammaproteobacteria bacterium
CTGGCTGGAGATGCGCGCCCGCGCCGGTGCCTCGGATGCCATCCGCTCGCTGATGGATCTCGCCCCGCCCACGGCCGTGGTACTGCGCGAGGGAAAGGAACTGGAGGTTCCGACCGCCGAGGTGCTGAAAGACGACGTGGTGGTGATCCGTCCCGGCAACAAGATCCCGGTGGACGGTGAGGTGCTGGAGGGCGAGTCCCAGGTGGACGAGTCCATGCTCACCGGTGAATCCATGCCGGTGGGGAAAAAGCCGGGCGATACGGTGATCGGCGCGACTATCAACAAAAGCGGCAGCTTCAAGTACCGCGCCACCAAGGTGGGGGCGGACACGGCGCTGGCACAGATCGTCAAGCTGGTGCAGCAGGCGCAGAACTCCAAGGCTCCGGCGCAACTCCTGGCAGACAAGGCCTCGCAGTGGCTAGTGGTGATCGCCATCGTCATTGGCCTGGCCACCTTCGCGGTATGGTTTTGGGGATTAAACGCAACGCTGTTGTTCGCCGTGACACTCACCATCACCGTGTTCGTCATCGCCTGCCCCGATGCCCTCGGGCTCGCCACGCCCATGGCGGTGATGGTGGGCACCGGCCTCGGCGCCAGGAACGGCATCCTGTTCAAGAATGCCTCGGCCTTGGAAGACGCCACCAAGCTCGATATCGTCGTCTTCGACAAGACTGGCACCCTGACCATGGGCGAGCCCCAGGTGGTGGAGGTGACGGCGGCGCCGAATTCAGATCAGGACGCCGTACTGGGCCTGGCCGCAACGGTGGAGCAGGGCTCTGACCATCCCCTTGCCCAAGCCATCCTGAGACGTGCTGAGGGGTTGAAGCTGGAAACGTTGACCGGCTTTACCAACATTGAAGGCAAGGGCGCCCGCGCCGAGGTGGCCGGAAAAACCGTGTTGTTGGGTAACCGCCGCCTGATGGATGAAGAGACGGTCGACATGGCGGGCCTGGCAGATGAGGCCGCCCGCCTGCAGGGCACGGGACAGACCGTGGTGCATGTCGCCCACGGCGGTACGCTGATGGGCCTGATTGCCATCGCCGATGCGCCGCGACCCACCGCCGCGGCAATGGTGCAAAAGATGCGTGAGCGCGGTGTCGAGGTGGCGATGCTCACCGGCGACAACCAGGCCACCGCCGAACGCATCGCCCGGGAACTCGGCATCAGCACCGTGATTGCCGATGTGCTGCCGGGGCAGAAAGCGGACAAGGTCAGGGATCTGCAGGCGAGCGGCAAGAAGGTCGGCATGGTGGGTGACGGTGTCAATGACGCCCCGGCGCTGACTCAGGCCGACGTGGGTTTCGCTATCGGCGCTGGCACGGATGTGGCCATTGAGAGCGCCGACGTGGTGCTGATGAAAAGCGACCCTTATGATGTCCTGGGTGCTATCGAACTATCGCGCGCCACACTGCGCAAGATGCACCAGAACCTGTTCTGGGCAGTGGCCTACAACGTGATCGCCTTTCCGGCGGCGGCGGGGGTGTTCTATCCGCTGGTGGTCAGCCCGGAAGTGGCGGCACTAGCCATGTCCGGTAGCTCGGCGCTGGTGGCGGTCAATGCCCTCTTGCTAAAGCGTACACGGCTCGAAGGGATACACACCCTAAGCGTCCCACGTGAGCCAGTGACAGTCTCCACCTGATGCCCTGCTGCGGATTGGTTGGCGATGGTCATTGATCCGGTATGTGGTATGACAACCAACGTGAATCACACACAGATATCGCTGGCCCATGGTGGTGCGCTCTATACACGGTTACGGATAGATTTCCATTTGATGCCTTTGATACGAGAATGGAAAATGAAATGTAATCACAGAGCGCGTAAGAAAATAATGACGCTATGGATTATTGTGCCGTTAATATTGGTGTTTCACTCTTCCCATGGTGGTTCGGCCGAGTTTGAGCGTCTTTATGGAGAGCTTCTTGCATCCTACTGGCGTCCTGCGGTAACGACACATGGTGTCGATACCACGGTATTCGACTATGCGCAGATGACACGTGACGCACAAAAGTCGGGATCGCTATTTGAACAGACCTTGAAGGCAATTGAACGCATTGAACCCACGCATTTTCTGAATCCGAATGAAACCAAGGCGTTCTGGATAAACGCCTACAATTTTGCTGCCATGCGGTTGGTTATCGATCATTATCCGGTGGACTCTATTCGCAGTTTCAATATCAGCCTGGTTAAGTATCCCTGGTCGAAAAAGGCAGTCCGGATCGGGGAGCGCAGCTATTCCTTAGAGCAGATCGAGAAGGATATCCTGCTCAAACAGTTTAATGATCCACGTATTGTATTTGCAGTAAGCTGTGCGGCCGTCAGTTGCCCAGACCGCATTGCACAACCCTTCACTGCTCAGCAGTTGGATGAGCAACTCGACGAAATAATTCGCACATTCTTTAGAAATCCGGGCAAGGGGCTCCGGCTCGACCGAAACAGGGGCCTTTTGAAACTCTCATGGATTCTGGAAAAAGACATGCGCCTGTTCCAGGACCGACCGATGGGTGTACTGGGTTTTGTTCTGCCTTATCTGGAGCGCGAAATCCGTGAGTGGCTTGAAATTAACCCGGTGGATATAAGTTACTTCGAGCATGACTGGACATTGAATGATCTGGCACAGGCGGATTGAAGTTTCGGTTACGGTAGAGACCGTTGCGCCTGAGTAAAACGGATAGGGCGACTTTCGCATGACCTGCAAACACCTGGTAAACATTGGTGGATGATCCAAGGTGGTATAGAAATCCTTGAGAGGAAAGGTTGACGTGTTGATGACTGGCTGAGGAACGACGGGTTTTATCATTATGATCGCATGCC
>QIDL01000579.1 GCA_003228415.1 Gammaproteobacteria bacterium
CTTGCGCTCAGACAACCCGGCTCGCTCTGGCGCTGGTGGATTTTCGTTGGCCTCGCCGTTGGTTTACTGGCAAAGGGGCCACTGGCGATCGTGTTGATCGGCGGTCCTCTCATCCTGTGGGTGCTGTGGCGGCGCCAATGGCGTGACTTGTGCCAGATACCCTGGGCTCGAGGACTGCTTCTCTCTGCCGTCGTGTCGCTACCCTGGTACGTTGCCGCGGAACTGAAAACCCCTGGTTTCATCAAGTATTTCATCGTTGGCGAACACTTTCTGCGCTATATCGTGCCGAGGTGGGGTGGCGATCTGTACGGTGGCGCCCATCGGGAAACGTATGGAACCATATGGCTCTACTGGATAGGGGCATCTTTTCCCTGGGGACCGATCGGTGCGGTCGTGTTTATCCGGCGCTGGCTCAGCAGCCGGCGGAGTGGCCGACCCGCTGCCAGACAAAGACTGAGCGATGAACAGCGCCTGCTGTTGCTTGCGGCGCTGTTTCACAGCCTGTTTTTCAGCTTTTCAGGCAATATCCTGTGGACCTACCAACTACCGGCGCTGGCACCTCTTGCCATGCTGTTGGGTCAACTGATGACAAACGCCGGTCCTGTGACCGCATCTACTCCATCCGGCACAAGGTACGGCGTGATGGCCATCACGGCAGTTGTACCGCTTGTGGTGATGTTCATTTCCCTCTACGCGCAGTTCTATCCGGAAAAAGTCAGAACGGAAAAAGCACTTGTGGCGTACTATGACGAACGCAAGGACGCCGATACCCCGCCTCTCATCTATATCGAATATCTGCCATTTTCCGCTCGATTCTACTCGAGAGGGCAGGTGCAACCGATGACGCTGCCCGCTGTGAAATCCTTGATGCGTGACAACATTGACTCGGTCTACTATTTAGCCATAGCCCATAAGAATATCGATGAAGTCATTCACTCGCTGCCCGCAAAGGTTCAGATGAGATTCCAGAATCAACGCTTCACCTTGTTCCAGACAGTCCCAGCCATCGGTAAAATAGCCCTGAACGGGATGGGGCGGTCTGCCGCTCCCTGACGACCCGGCATCGAAAGAATCCAGTGGCGGCGATTGATTTTAATGATATGCATGGTCTATTCAGTATTCACTACCATGAAGGGTAATCTGTGGGCTCCGTGATCCTACCGGCATGTACGGTCGCCGGTGCCACAACGGCACTTCCGGGATTGGAAAATCCGTGACTCAGTCTCAGACCAGTCTTGAAGTGGGGGAAATACCCGGGGATGCGACAGAGGTGTCTGCAGGAGGCGTGCATAGCCAGGATCTTGAACTCGCAAAGCGAGTCGTGGATAAAGACAGGAAAGCGGTCGAAGAATTTTTCAGCAGCTATTTCGCTCGCTTGTATCGTTTTGCGGCGCTCAGGGTGGACCAACCAAGTGCGTGCGAAGATGTGGTTCAGGAAGCGATGATCAAGGCAGTTCGATATCTCCACAGCTACCGTGGCGAAGCTGCGCTGTATACCTGGCTGTGCCAGATCTGTCGGAATGAAATCAGCAACTACTACCGAAGCCAGGGTCGTCGGGAACTGTCGCTGGTCAGTCTGGACGACGATCAGAATTCCCGTTCCACGCTGGAAAGCCAGAGCGTGGTTGAGACAAATGCCACGGAACATCTGGAGGTCGAGCAGATCGTGCACCTGACGCTCGATGGCCTGCCCGACAGATACGCCAGCGCGTTGGAGTGGAAATACCTGGAGGGATTGAGTGTTGTGGAGATTGCGCAACGCTTCAGTATGGGTGTCACGGCGACACAATCCATGCTGGCGCGCGCGAGGACGGCTTTCCGGGCGAGCTATCGCGAGTTCAGGGGGATCGAGGGGGAGTGATCGCATGACGGATCAGGACGAACATACAGAGCAACCGGATTCCGATCTGGATGTACGCAGGCTCATGGAACTGGCCGGCCGAAGGCTCGAACCACCGGCCGAAGTAGAGCAACGCGTGCGTGACGCGGTTCTCAGGACGTGGGAAGAACAGCCAGGTAAACGAAGGGTAATGCTACCCAGGATCTGGTACGCGATGGCAGCGACAATCACGCTGGCGATGACACTGGGCTACTTTGCGGGAAATACTTCGCGGTCCGAGCTACCCGCCGGTGAGGTCATTGCCTCTCATGGTGGCTACTCGGTGCGAGGTTCCGATGGCGTGGAGCGATCTCGAATTATGCCGGGGTCCATGGTGCAGACCTCGGCGGGCGGAAGTTTGTTCATCGCGCTACAACATGATCCTACGCTTCGCGTAGACCAGGAGACCAGCCTGACGGTTCGGCAGGCATCAGAGATCTGGCTGCATCGCGGGCGAATTTATCTGGACAACGACAACGACGCACCGGTGCGCGTTATGACACGCAACGCAACCGTGACAGACATCGGGACGCAATTTGAGATTTCCGCCGATGGCCACCGGCTTTCGGTGGCGGTCAGGGAAGGTCAGGTGGATATCGAACTCGATGGCGAGATCCTGACTTCCACCGCGGCAGCCGGAATCGGTGAGACAGTGGAAATCGAAGGACTGCGACTGATTTCCCGGGAACCTGTGGCAACCATGGATTCGCGGTGGGGATGGGTTCAAGCGGCTCACCCCCCGTTTAAACTCAAGCAGAAGAGCGTGGCCGAGTATGCACGGTGGGCCGCAAGAGAATCCGGCCGAACCTTGATCTTCGACAGCGAGGCCGTTCGCCAGCAAGCCGGCCTGCACAGGTTCAGCGGTGAGGGTGAAGTGAATTCCGGCATCGAGAGTGTTGCACGTACCTTACGCACGACTCGCTTCGCG
>QIDL01000278.1 GCA_003228415.1 Gammaproteobacteria bacterium
GAGAAACAATCCCTTATCCGCTGGCATGGTGTCCTCGCCATCGAGCAGGTGATAGAGCGCTGACACCTCGCTGCCTTCCGGATGACTACTCTGCAAGGGTTGTTCGAGTTGTTGAGGGTCTCCGAGCAGCACCAAACTTCGGCCTGCCGGTGCGACGGCCAGGACATTGCTCAACGACATCTGGCCAGCCTCATCGACAATGAGTACATCCACGCTCTGCTCGAAGTCCTGCCGGCTCCAGCACCAGGCCGTGGCACCCAACACGTCGATATCACCATTCTCAAGGCTCCGCTGGTTAGTGGCATAGTTGCTGCTGCGCTCGATACCCCAGGCGCCTTCGTATTCACCGCTCGCGTGATGCACAGCTTGCAGCGCCAGCCCCTGCTTTTGCGCCTCTTTCATGGCACCTTCCAGCAGATTGACGATCACCTTGTGACTGACCGCCGTTACGCCGACCCTCAACCCCTGTTGCTTGAGCGCACAGATCATATGGGCACCGGTGTAGGTCTTGCCGGTGCCGGGCGGCCCCTGGATGGCCAGCACATGGCCATCGAGTTTCGCGGCCAAACGGCATGCCGCGGCCACCGTTGTCTCACTGTCTTCTTGCAGGGCGCCTTTCTCATTGACCAGCTGCGACGGCCGGCGAAGCAGGAGCTCAATGGCGGCCTTGTAGGGTGCCTGGCTGGTGAGTCCCTGTCCCAGCACAAACTCACCAAGGCGCATCAGGGATTCCCGCAAGACTTTAGTCGGCACCTGATTGTGCAGGAGTAACGCATGCGGATGAACGTTCGCCGTATCCCTGCGTTTCTTGATGTCAATCGACCGTTCGGCATTGTTGACATCTACGACCTTGCCAAATGAATTACCCTCGGTATCACGCAGATCATCTTTCCGCCGCGCATCCAGCTCCTGACTTGGGAAGCGGTAGCGATGCAACGGCGCCTGGCCGGCTTGAAGTTCCTCTATAAACTGCAGTCCGGTAACTACCCGACGTTCGTCGGCGTAGTCGCTTTCGTCCAGATCAAGCACCCGAAAATATTCCCACCAGCCCGCTTTATCCTCCCGCCGGTGAAACTCCATCATGTGAGCCAGTGCAAACCGGGCTTGCTGCGCCTCGGAACGCTGCTCGGGATCCACGGGGATGCCCTCTAGCAACCCATCGCGCAACCGCTGCAGCTCCTGGTCCAGCTCACTGATCGCCTCCGACGCATCGCCTTCCTGGTGAACGGGTCGAGGCAGATCATGACCCTCGGCAACAACCTGGGCACGCAACTGCTCCAACCAATCCCGCAGCCGCTGGGCCGATTCACAATCCTCGCGGTTGTAGTCCTCGACGATACGACGATGCCCGTCCAGCGTCTGATCCAGATCCCCGGCCTCGATGGCATGTTCGACCAGCCGACGACTCATCGAGGCATCACGCAAATCCTGCTGACGGGCATAGCCAAAAAACGGCTCCAGATCCTTGATGGAATAACGTTCCACACCGGCGATCAGGGCACGACGAACCACACGATAGAGATCAACGAATGCATTGCCCCGCAGCAACTCGTCGAGCACCACCTCGCGGGTGGCAAACCGGCCCATCAACCGTTTCAGTGCCGTGGGTTCATAGGGTGCGAAATGATAAATGTGTGCAGCGGGATTGCGCGCCCGGGTGGCTGTCGCGACATCCATGAAGCGCTCGAAGGCTTGCCGCTCTTCTTCAAGCGTTGTTGCCCAGAGCGGTGTATAGACATCCTTACCGTCATCACCCCGGGTCACGTACCCTGTCAGGTATTCCTGCACACCCTGCTCGGCAAAATGGTTGCCCTCGAAATCGAGAAAAATATCGTCGGGCGTAGGCGCCGGGAGTAATGCCAAACCGTGCTCAGGGTCATAGGGCGCTTTCAGCTCATAATAGGATATCTTTTGCTCGCGACCCGTTAGCTGCACCCGCGCCTGATCCCGAATGCGCGCCAGCGCCTCTCTGGAACCCTGGCGCGGATCCGGAATTTCCTTGAGTTTGGCCAAATCGGCAAGGCGCTCTATACCCAACGTCCGGAGGTTCTTGATCTGGCTACGGGAGATACCGGCCACATAGCAGAGATGGTCATCGCCTCTGCGGCGCTGCTCGCACTCGGCCCACCAGGCACACAGATCACAGTGGGAAATCAGTTCCGGATACGTGTCATCAGGGTGTGCAATGAACTGGTCAATGCCACGTTCCAATAGCCGGAAGTAGGCAGCATAGTCATCGATACGGTACGCCGCCGGCTCAAAGTTCGTGCCCGGTGACACCACATACATGAACTCAGATCGGATGCCTTGCAGCTGTTCCAGCAGATACGAGTACACGCAGAGCTGAAGAATTGTGCCTGCTTTGGTATCACGCGCCAGCTTCGTGTCGATAACTTCGTAGGACCATTCACCCAGATCACTGGGAGTGTCGACCTTGCGCAGGAAATCCGCACGGCCAGTCCAGGCATCGTCTGCCAATGCCGCCTGATAAATGATGTCTGTGCCGTCTCGCATTGCAGCGATGGTTTTTTCGACACCGGATTGCCCGGATTGGCCATTGCCCTCCACATCGCCGGCTTGTGCAATGCCAAGACCTTGCCCACGGAGATGCACCAGATACATTTCTTCATGCGCCAAACCGCGAGCCTTGAGGTCGTCCATGAGCGGACCATAGCGTACAGGCCGCACCACCTGCCCGTTCGCAGCAGTCAGATCAAGACGGGAGAGATGCCGGCAGCCCAGGAAGTTACTGAGGTCGGTTGGGGCAAGGACGATCTTTTCTGACTTCTGATGCATCTAAACCAC
>QIDL01000285.1 GCA_003228415.1 Gammaproteobacteria bacterium
TTAGGGGCTCATGAAATATAACCTTAAAATGTTGCAATAAGTCTAGGCGACGGTGCAAATAGTACGAAAAATAATTCATCCATAATTGCTGCTGCTTGTAAGTTGTTGCTTCTATCGGACCGATCAGTCTGAGCAGTCCGATTGGTCCGATAGTGCAGATTGAGCAAGAAAATCGTAGGGTTTGGGCGCCGATAAAAAAGTCCTTGACAAGAAGCCTTTTTGTGTTGTAGGCTATTCTTTCGCAGGAGGGAAACAGTCCTCCTCGAGCTGCTTTTTATGAAGCAGTTTTGTTCTTTGACAACTGAAAGTCAGATGTTGGGTCTGAAGTCTATTTACTGAGAGTTTGATTCTGGCTCAGAACGAACGCTGGCGGTGTGCTTAACACATGCAAGTCGAACGGGGTGCATCGGGTAGCTTGCTACCTGGTGTTACCTAGTGGCGGACGGGTGAGTAACGCGTAGGCAACCTGCCCCAGAGAGTGGAATAACCCGGGGAAACTCGGACTAATACCGCATAAGACCCCGTGCTGGAATGCACGAGGTAAAAAGGAAGCTTGCTTCTGCTTTGGGATGGGCCTGCGTCCTATCAGCTTGTTGGTGAGGTAGTGGCTCACCAAGGCAAAGACGGGTAGCCGGACTGAGAGGTTGAACGGCCACACTGGAACTGAGACACGGTCCAGACTCCTACGGGAGGCAGCAGTGGGGAATTTTGCGCAATGGGGGAAACCCTGACGCAGCGACACCGCGTGGAGGACGAAGGCTTTCGGGTTGTAAACTCCTTTAGTACGGGAAGAAGCCCCGAGCAATCGGGATGACGGTACCGTAAGAATAAGCCACGGCTAACTCCGTGCCAGCAGCCGCGGTAAGACGGAGGTGGCGAGCGTTGTTCGGATTTACTGGGCTTAAAGGGCGCGTAGGCGGTATGTTAAGTCGCATGGTGGAAGTCCAGGGCTCAACCCTGGGATGTCCTGCGAAACTGATGTACTTGAGTTGTTCAGAGGATGGCGGAATTCCTGGTGTAGCGGTGAAATGCGTAGATATCAGGAGGAAGGTCTGTGGCGAAGGCGGCCATCTGGGGACAAACTGACGCTGAGGCGCGAAAGCGTGGGGAGCAAACAGGATTAGATACCCTGGTAGTCCACGCCCTAAACGGTGAGTATTAGGTGTTGGGTGGGAGACCATTCGGTGCCGTAGGGAAACCATTAAATACTCCGCCTGGGGAGTACGGCCGCAAGGTTGAAACTCAAAGAAATTGACGGGGGCCCGCACAAGAGGTGGAGCATGTGGTTTAATTCGACGCAACGCGAAGAACCTTACCTGGGCTTGACATGCAGGTGGTAGTGAACCGAAAGGGGAACGACCAGAGCTTGCTCTGGAGCCTGCACAGGTGCTGCATGGCTGTCGTCAGCTCGTGCCGTGAGGTGTTGGGTTAAGTCCCGCAACGAGCGCAACCCCTATTCTCTGTTGCCCCGCAAGGGGCTCTCTGAGGAAACTGCCGGCGACGAGCTGGAGGAAGGTGGGGATGACGTCAAGTCATCATGGCCTTTATGCCCAGGGCTACACACGTGCTACAATGGGCGAAACAAAGGGTTGCGAGACCGCGAGGTTCAGCCAATCCCATAAAATCGCTCTCAGTTGGGATCGGAGTCTGCAATTCGACTCCGTGAACGTGGAATCTCTAGTAATCGCGGATCAGCACGCCGCGGTGAATACGTTCCCGGGCCTTGTACACACCGCCCGTCACACCACGAAAGTCTGTTGTACCCGAAGTGGGTGAGCTAACCTGCAAAGGAGGCAGCCTCAGAAGGTATGGCCGATAATTGGGGTGAAGTCGTAACAAGGTAGCCGTAGGGGAACCTGCGGCTGGATCACCTCCTTTCTAAGGATGTTTTAATGTAGTAAAACTGACCCACATCTGACTTTTTTGTTGAATCGCGGGGGCCTTGTCCCCCGCGATGTTGTTCTTTGACAAGTGAAGTGAATGTAAGTTCAGTTTAGGTTTAATTGAGAGTAGGTCAAGGAAGTAAGGGCGTACGATGGATGCCTTGGCATCAGGAAGCGATGAAGGACGTGGCCACCTGCGAAAAGCCTCGGGGAGGAGTAAGCATCCTATGATCCGTGGATATCCGAATGGGGAAACCCGGTCCCGGTAAAGCGGGATCATCCGTGTCTGTAGTGATGCGGAAGCGAACCCGGGGAAGTGAAACATCTCAGTACCCGGAGGAAAAGAAATCAAAAGAGATTCCCCTAGTAGCGGCGAGCGGACGGGGAATAGCCCAAACCAGCACTTCGGTGCTGGGGTTGTAGGACCCATCCGGTTTAGAGCCATGGGACCTGAATTCATAGCCAAATGGCCTGGGAAGGCCGGCCGTAGAAGGTGAAAGCCCTGTAGGCGAAATGGACGAAGGCTCAGATGGGCACCTGAGTACCACGGGACACGTGTTATCCTGTGGGAATCCGGGGGGACCACCCTCCAAGGCTAAATATTACCTGATGACCGATAGTGAACCAGTACCGTGAGGGAAAGGCGAAAAGAACCCCAGTGAGGGGAGTGAAATAGAACCTGAAATCGTATGCCTACAAGCAGTCAGAGCGCTATGCCCCGTAAGGGGAATGCGTGATGGCGTGCCTTTTGTTTAATGAGCTGGCGAGTTACGTCATTGTGGCAAGGTTAAGTGCTTTAAGGCACGGAGCCGTAGCGAAAGCGAGTCTGAATAGGGCGCATTAGTCGCAGTGAGTAGACCCGAAGCCGGGTGATCTACCCATGGGCAGGTTGAAGGTGGAGTAAGATCCACTGGAGGACCG
>QIDL01000547.1 GCA_003228415.1 Gammaproteobacteria bacterium
CGCTGCCGCGCTCGTCACCGCCCCAGTAGAGGAGCAACTCGGTCATGGTGCAGCCGCGTGCGATCTGTGCTGCCTGCTCCCGGTAGGTCGGCGCCAGCACGTCCTCGGGGGCCATCGCAAGCCCCACGACAGTCCCCACCGCTTCCTGACCGAGGGAGGACGCGTAGGTACCGAGCTGGCGCGCGCAGTCCGTCCACGTGCGAAGGCACCATCACGAGGTGCACGTGGTTGGGCATCAGGCAATACGCCCATACCCGCATCCCCGCCTTACGGCAGAACTCCGACATGAGCTCAAGATAGGTTTCGTAGTCAAAGTCGCCGAAAAACGTCCGCTGGCGACGTTTACCCCGCTGGGCAACGTGGTGCGGATAAAACGAAACCACAACGCGAGCCATCCTGGCCATCTCGTGACCATCTCGTTACCTTCTTGTAAACAAGCTAGCTCATCGAATTAAGTATACTGTCCCCCGAATTGAATTCCCCCGAATTCGGAGTTTGCTGTTGATGGCTCTGTATTCGGTGCGTTCAGACAGATTGTTCTTCGAAATGCTGGATTACAATATTCTGTTTCGCTGGTTTTTGGACATGAACCTGGAGAAGGCCCTGCGGGATTTTCGTAACAGCGAGGGCAGGGAGGTGGGCGTCAATGGTTCCTGGCCCTGGAGGGCTCGAAATTCACCAAGTTGACGAGATAGGTCATGCAGCTTCACCAGAGAACGATGACAGGGGTGCTGCTGGCATTAGCCATCCTGCCTGTGTATGTTGTTTCCCCGCTGCTGGTGGCAGGGCCGCAGCAGGAACAGCGGATCGAACCGGCACCGAACACGACACTGGCTGAATCCGTCGGCAGCTCCACCGCAGATTCCCCTGCTGGCAATACGATCGCAACACACCATCCGCCCGGTGAGCTTGCGGGAAGTTACACTCTGAATGCACCAGCCCGCCCCGGTTTCTGGGTTGCTGCCGGCTTTACGGGGCTTATTGCCGCCGCTCTGATAGCAGCTCTCGTACTCATCAGGCCGGGGAAAGTGAGATGAGCGGCGAGCATCAGAGCCCCGAAGGTGTGACCGTGGATGAACGGCACGGGTCTGCTCAGAAAAAACCATCGTTCTGGGAAGAACGCTTTAAGGTGAGCGCCCTTTTTTACCCCGTGCCCAGGCAGGCAAATACCCTGGCATATTCCCTGGGCGGCACGACGTTCTTTGCCTTTCTAGTCCTGGTGGCCAGCGGTGTGATCCTTGCCCAGTATTACGATCCCCGCCTTGAAGCGGCCCATCAAAGTATCGATTACATGATGCGTGAGTCCTCGCTCGCCTGGTTCATCCGCGGCATCCATTACTGGAGTGCACAATTCCTCTATGTGTTGCTGCTGTTACACCTTACCCGGGTATTGTTGACTGCCGCCTACAAACGACCCAGGGAGTTTACCTACTACTTCGGCCTCACGCTGTTCCTGCTCTTCACCATGATGATATTTACAGGAACGGCCCTCAAATGGGACCAGGAAGGCTACGAGGCCTTGGAACATCTCACAGCAATCGGCACCTTTCTTGGCGCCCCGGCGGATCTCTTTTCCGAAGCGTTCACCGAAAGCACACAGTTGCTGACCCGGGTATACGCTCTCCACATTTCGGCGCTGCCATTGCTCATTGTCCTGGTGCTTGCCGGACACATCTACCTGGTCAAAGCACTCAAAATATCACCTCACCCCTTGCTGTCTGAGGCAGAACAGGATCATGGTGAGGCCGGGGAAACATTTGGCGGTCATATGCGGATCCTGCTGAAGCTCGGACTCGTCTTTCTGACCATTGTCTCTGTTCTGGCCCTGTTTGTGTCACCCCCGCTGGGTCCGCAGCCGGTACCTGGTGAAAGTGGAGTCAAACCATGGTGGATGTTCCTGTGGATGTACTACGCGGAAAATCAGGTGGGTGCCGTAAGCGCCGCTGTGTATGCCGGTGCAGCCATGGGCCTGTTCCTGGCGGTCATTCCGTTCCTGGATCGTGGAACAGAGCGCCATCCATTCGGAAGACCCATCATGATTACGTTGCTGTTGTTCTACATTGCGGTCATCGCCGTGTCTTTTGGTGGGTACTTCGGAGAGGTCGCCCTTCACCTTCAGAAATAGGCCGGCCGAGACGAACTATGCTCGTCGTGGAAAATACACAGCAGAGCACTGTGACAGGACGGCGTATCCTGGCACTGATTCTGGCAGACTATCATGGCCCCGTGGCAATACGCCTGCGGGACGGTGAACTGGCCATTGGCAATGGCAATGCGCCCTGCACGGCGGTATTCCGCCAGTCGTCGATACTGCGAACCTGATACTGCACAAAGACGTCGTGCGCCTAGCTGAGGCCTATCTGGCGGGTGAAGGCGGTATCGAAGTTCCAGCCGTACTGCGATCACTGTCGTCCGCGGGATCTGCGATCAGTGCTCTCACGACGTGGAGAAAAAAGGCCAGGGGTGATGCGAGGGCGCTGGTTGGAGAGCTGCAAGACAATCTCCACTATCTCGACATGGTCGCCGAAGATGGTGTGGCGCTCGCTGCCGTCGTCAACAAGCTGACCATCACGGAATACAAGCGACTATCCAGGGAGGGCTACAATTTCAACGCGCTCGAGAAGAAGAAAATCGCCAGTTACGATTCACTGCGGGGTACGGATCTGGCTTCCTGGTCCGGCAAATCGACCGAGGATCTGATCGAGTCGATATTCGAGAAGCTGAATCTTCTGAAGATCAAGTTTCCGCATGTGGCGCAGAACAGCAAATACCGATGGAGTGTCAGAGTGGA
>QIDL01000381.1 GCA_003228415.1 Gammaproteobacteria bacterium
CCTTACAGCGGGCAATGGGTGTTTTGCCGCCGACAAAATAAGGCTCGGATTGAAATCCAACCCGTTGCCGTGCGAGGGTCCGAGATACTCCGCTCATGGCGATGTCATAGGCGCCAGACTCCAGATCGACCAGCAGCGTCGGCCAGGATGTCGCAACGAACGTTACCGCGACCCCCAGTGATTGAGCCATGTCTTGCGCCAGATCGATGTCGATGCCTCGATAGGGCGCACCATCTTCGGCGAAGGAAAAGGGGGCGTAGTCGCCGGTAGTACCGACACGAAGCACGCCGGTATCGAGGATCTGTTCGAGCCGGCTCGAATAACTGCGGATTTCGACCAGCGCGCTAAGAAGATCCCGGCTGCGGTCGTCACCGAGTCCTTCCACCACAACCAACCGATCGAACTCCTCAGAAGTATGTCGTAGACCGGGTTCGGCCATCCCGCCCACGATCCGCGAGCCTAGCTCAATCAGTCGAGGGCGAATTTCGTTGTTGAGATCCGGTGCACGACGCGGAGGTGCCGATTCACTCCACCGATCAAACCAGTAAGATTGAATGTCCTTGGCGGCTTCGATCTGCACACGAAAAAACGCCGCGCTGCTCTCAGGCATCAACCCCTTTCGCAGCCCATCGCTCACCGCAGCCTCGATGACGACTCGTTCGCGTTCAAGATCCTCGACAGGTAGATCGTTCACCCACTTGAAGGCCGCGACATCGCGCATCATCGAGAGCCGCGCATCGATCAGCGTGTAAAAGTCCTGCTCAGGTTGACCGGCAACTGCCGACCCGGCAAAAAGCAGGCCTGAGAACAGTAGGCCGATATGAAGCAGAATCGCCATCCGTCCAGGGTCAATCAATCTGTATGGGTTATTTCGTGAGGGCCTGATAGGTCAGCACCTTGAACCGATCCCCCAGTCGAGTGCGGTGTGGAATGCTCTGCACCATGAATACGCCAATCAGGTTTTCCTGGGGATCGATCCAGAAGCGGGTACCTGCAGCACCCCCCCAGTTGTATTCTCCGACAGAGCCTGTTTCACCGATCTCACCCTGATCCAGCGCCACCGCAAAATCGAGCCCAAAGCCCACGCCGCCTCTACCGAATCCCATCTGAATCTTACCGAGATGGTTGGTGGTCATGAGTTCCACCGTCTTCGGTGACAGGATGCGCTCACCATCGAGCGTCCCACCGTTGAGCATCATCTGTGAGAAGCGCAGGTAATCGTTCGCAGTGGAGACCAGGCCGCCACCGCCGCTCTCAAAGGTGGCACCTTCCTTGTATCCAGCGCTTGCCTCTTCAGGCGTCACCACCAACTCGGTGGAACTGTTGGCTTGTAAAAACGCGTTTGCTACATCTTCCGTCCCCTTCGGACTGTACATCTGCACCAGACGATCGAGCTTATCAACGGGTACGATGAAGCTGGTATCAATCATCCCAAGTGGTTCGAAGATCCGCTGCTCGAGGAATTCACCGAAACGCATGCCGGACAGAACTTCGACCAGCCGACCCTGCACATCGACCGAGACACTGTAGTGCCAGCGGGTGCCGGGTTCGTACTGCAGCGGAATCTGACCCAGTTTCTCCACGAAATCTTTGAGATTCGGGTTCGAAAGAATGCCTGCCTCGCGGTACTGTTTGTCGACTTCCGTACTGCCGAACACGCCATAAGTAAATCCGGCGGTATGGGTCATCAGATCGCGAATGGTCGGCTGTCGACGGGGGACGCGGGTCTGACCGGTGAGGTCCTCGTCGCCTTCGCCGATGGTGCGGTTATGGGTACCATCGGAGATGATCCGGGTACGGCCGCCATCCGCCGTGGATAACGCGACCTGAAGATCGGCGAGCTCAGGAATGTATCTGGCCACCGGATCGTTGAGAAAGAACTTACCCTCCTCATAGAGGATCATCAGCGCAACCCCGGTGATGGGTTTGCTCATGGAATAGATCCGGAAGATCGTGTCCATGGTCATGGGTTCATTCGCTTCACGGTCTTTCAGACCCCAGGACTCCTGATAGGCAACCCGACCGTTACGGGCAATCATGCCCAGTCCACCGATCATGACGCCATCGGCAACGGCGTGATTCATGTGTTCGGAGATGCGTTCGAGGCGCTGGCTGTCGAGACCCACCCGCTCCGGTTTGGTGGCGGGCAGTGACTGCGCCAGGGTGTGAGACGTTGTGAGCAGAAAAGCGATGCTCAGCAGAGTGCTCCGGAGGAGCGCCGAGCGCTGTCGTGCCTTGATCATGGAAAAATCCTTCATTATGAAATCGGTGGTGAAATCCGCAAAATGCAAAAAGGCTAGCCGATCGATCTCCCACATACAAATTGCGCCGCATAAATTGCACCACACAGACGGCAAGGAACCGCAACGAGACTCATGAACTATTGTGCGTTCAGGAGTTTACCGGCGAGCCCGACTCCGGAAATGCCGGAGGGTCGGCGAAAGCCGATGCCTGCGCTGAGACTCATGGTGGCCATGACGGCTGGCGGGCTGCAGAGGCTGCCCCCGGTTTCGATATAGTCGAGGGCGGCTTTCAAACGGGTTTCTGCCGGATCACCCAGCAGGTGGTCCCAGTCGTCGTCAGCCGCACAGTCGGCGGGGATGCCATCGTAGTAGTCTGCAAAGCCTTCCGAGTTGACCGTGCGAAAGGTCACCAGGAACAGGACCATGGAGTCGTTGCAGTACTTGAGGCCCCATTGCCCTACCGGCTTACCAAAAGTTCGTGCGCCGAAGGTCACGGAACGCGTCATATAGGGTCCGACACCGCTGATCACCAGCTCGCTGGCCGAGGC
>QIDL01000541.1 GCA_003228415.1 Gammaproteobacteria bacterium
GCACCCGAGGTGGTATCCGAGATGGCATCTGAGGAGATGGTCGAGCCTGCCACTGAATCGAGCGAGCCGGCGGCCAGGCCCCTCGACCCGGGCATAGTCTCCACCGAAGCAGCGAGCGACCCCGCAGCGACGGGTACCCTCGCCTCAGCAGGCGCCCCCGTTGAAGTGGGCACCCCTGCCTTAGCGCGGGTACCCACTTCAGCGGGGGAGTCGCATGCTTCGGATCTTCTGGCATTGCCTGCCGAGTACTACGCCGTGCAACTCATCGCCACCGCCAGCCAGGAGAAGGCGGTCGAATTCATTACCGGGCACTCGCTGGTAGATCCAGTCACTGTGGCACTAGCCGGTGATGGAGATCTCTACCATGTGGTGTTGCTCGGAATTTACGGATCTTATGCGGAGGCTCAGGCTGCGATAGACGATCGACCGCCGTCGGTGGCCGACATCGAGCCGTGGATTCGACCGCTAAGCTCGTTGCAATCGGCGATGCGGGAAGCAGACGAACTCGCAGGAACGAGCAACTAACAGCGTCAATTCTCGAAGAACTCTTCGGGAATATCCCCTGGTCCGACCGACCACTGGGGCGTGCGCTTTTCAATGAAGGACATCACGCCTTCGCGGGCATCTGCCTGATTACCGAGCCAGGCAAAGGGCTTCGTCTCTCTGGCCATCATCTCAGGTACCGAGCTGGTCAATCCATCCCAGAGTAATCGCTTGGACAGAGCCACCGAAGCAGGCGCGGCATTCACCGCAATATCGCGAGCGATTGCCAGCGCCGCCGCCAGTACCTCGTCGGCGGGCAAGGACTGACTGGCGATCCCGAGACTGGCCGCCTCTCTACCCTTGATGGTCTTCCCGGTGAACAGCAACTCGGCTGCGTTACTGAATCCTATGACGCGGGCGAGAATGACATGGGAGCCCAGTTCCGGCAGCACGCCGCGGCGCACGAAGGGAAACGCAATTTTCGCGTTTTCGGCCACGATTCGAATATCCGCGAGCATGGGATAGGTCATACCAACACCGACCGCGTGACCGTTGATCGCCGCGATGACCGGTTTACTGATTTCATTCGGCAACAGCTGGTGCGTCGAATCCCTCGGTGCTGCCGGTGCTGCCGGTACTTCCGCTTCTGCCGCCTCGGTGGACGTATCCCTCCCCCCGAACGTGCTGCCACCCCGGCCCAGATCGGCGCCTGCGCAGAAGGCTCGATCACCTGCTCCGGTCAGGACAACCGAGCGAATTTCATCTTCATCGTTGCAGCGATGCATGGCATCTGACAATTCCGCCGCCATGACAGCAGTCCAGGTGTTCATTGCTTCCGGGCGATTGAGTGTAATCAACGCAACGCCCTCCTCGATCTCGAACAGGATCTGCTCGTAACTCATAATCCATTCCTCTTCCTGAAGCCTATTGAGTCCCGCGCCCGGTCGATTCGGACAACGGCGTCGTCGGGTCGATCGCTCGATAACTGTCGCGCCCACGCAGCCGCTCGAAATAGGCGGCGGTTTTCGCAAAGCCGGAAACATCCATTCCATCCACCTGCAATACCATGGCGACGGCCATGAAGGGGATGTCCGCCAGGCTGAAATCACCTGCGAGGTAGTCCTCCTCCAGTTGTGTTTCCAGAAAAGGAAATATCTCCGCTCGCAGTCCCTGCCGGCCTTTTTCCATGTTGTCCTGATCGCGCTGTTCCTCCGGCGACCACCACGGCATCCAGATCAACGGCAGATATCTGGACAGTACCCCCTCATCTCCGTAGTTCTCCAATGCCCTGGCGCGCGCGCGACCGAGCGGATCGGACGGTAACAAGGCCGGTTCCGGGAACGCCTCGTTCAGATATTCGTTTATCACCGTCGAGTCATAGATCGTGGTCTCACCGTCATCGATCCATGGCACTTTTCCCAATGGATGTTTGGCCAGCACCTCTGGCACCTTTTTCCAGATATTTCCCGGCCGCACACATTCGAGGCGATAGTCGAGGCCTTTTTCCTCGAGCACCGCCTTGGTTTTACTGCCATTGGTCGAACGAAGCGTCCCATAGGGATACTCACGTTCCATGGTGTACAGCACTATCATGATCAGCCCCCTGTCGCGGTTACTTTGCGCTGATGATACAGCCCCTCCACGGAAAAAATCACCAAAGCGACCCAGTGGACACGATGAGCGATAATTTCGATCGGAGTCGCGAACGCGACCAGCTTGAAATAGACCGGAATCACCCCCCACGAACCATAGGCGGTCAGGGCGAACCAGAATCCGGCTCGCTCGTCTTGCGATTCGATATCGCTCAAGTGGGATCGTGTCCGGTTCTAAAGCAATGACACCGAGCTAGAAATTATCTTTGCGCCGTCGAGTTTCTGCAAATACCTCAACCAGCGCCGCATCCGGCATCTCGATTGTCTTCTGCAGGTCCGAACTGTCTGGCCGCAGGAACGGGTTGGTCGCCTTCTCCAACCCAATGGTGGTCGGGACCGTTGCGGCCCCTCGCGCACGAAGCCGGTCAATCTCATCGCTACGCGCAATCAGCGCGGCGTTACCCGGTTCTACGGAAAGTGCGAAGGCCGCGTTGGCCTGCGTGTACTCATGCGCGCAATAGACCGTGGTGTCATCGGGCAACGCAATGAGTTTCTGCAAGCTCGTCCACATCTCCACGGGCGAGCCTTCAAAGAGACGACCGCATCCAAGCGCGAAAAGAGTATCGCCAACGAACGCCAACCCGTCATCAGCAAAATAGTAAGCGATGTGCCCTGACGTATGACCCGGCACTTCCAGTACCCT
>QIDL01000377.1 GCA_003228415.1 Gammaproteobacteria bacterium
GGCATGCTGGGTGCCACTGCTGGCTTGTCCAGCAGTGCCCGGTTCGGCGTGGAAAGCACTGCTGGGCAAGCCAGCAGTGGCACCCTTTCGGCCGGGTACGCCTTGGAAATGTGGGTCCTGACAAGGACCTCAGCTCAGGCTCAGCAAACGAGGCCACCTCGTCCACGCCGCCATCGCGTCAGCCTTCAGCGACTGGGCGAAAGGCCAACGCGACGGGTAACCGTTCACAGGTCGGTGCACGATCGTATTGACATTGCTATGGACATGGATGGGGGTTTTGTGGCGAAATGCCGCAATGTCGAAGCAGGAGGCTTTCCACAAGATCACCATTCCGCCTGAGATTGAGGCGGAGATGACACCGGCTGTCAGGGCGTTTGTCCTGGCGGCTTTCGCTCGGTTTGAAGCCAGGATCGACGAACTGGAAACCACGGTCAAAGAACTGCAAGAGCAAGTTCAGAAGCTCACGCCGCAGAATTCCTCCGTTCCGCCAAGTACTCAGCACCCACACGCACGGCCCAAATCGAAGCCGAAAACGGGAAAGAAGAAACGAAAACGAGGCGGGCAGAAAGGACACTCGAAGCACAGCCGGGAACTTATTGCTCCTGAAGAGTGCAACGAGATCATTTCCTGCATTCCCGATCACTGCCGACGCTGTGGCGATGTCCTGGAAGGGACAGACGCCGAACCGATCCGTCACCAGGTCTGGGATCTGCCACCGATCGAGCCCATCGTCACCGAGTATCAACAACATCGACTTCATTGTCCCTGTTGTGGCATTACTACCTGCGGCGCTCTTCCCCCGGGAGTTCCCACCGGCCAGTGCGGTCCTCGACTGGCCGCCTTTCTCGGATTGCTGATGGGACACTTTCGCCAGAGCAAGCGTCGCGCCGCGATGTTTCTGGAAGACCTGTTGAACGTTCCCTGCTCAGCCAGCTGGACGGTCACGATTCAGAAGATCGTGAGTGCTTCCCTGGCGGCTCCGTACGAGCAACTGCGGAGCGAACTGTCGCAGCAGAAACAACTGTTCGTCGATGAGTCTCCGACAAAGCAGAAAAATACGAAAGCCTGGTTGTGGGTCGCCGTCGCTCCGATGTTCGCCGTGTTCGGGATCTTTCTGAATCGGAAACGTGACTCACTCAAGGCACTGGTCGGAAACTATCAGGACATCATCCTGAATTGCGACCGGGCAAAGATGTATTTTGATTGCAAATGCCTTCAATGGTGTTGGGCTCACTTGAAACGAGACATTCAGAAGCTGAGAGACAGCCCCGACCGGCAGGTCAAACGACTGGGCGATGACCTGATGCGACAGAAAAAACTGCTGTTCGAACACTGGCGGCGATACAAGGCGGGAAAAATCAAGTGGAGCACGTTTCAAAACCTGATACGCCCGGTTCGCACGACGTTCGAAGCTCTGCTGCTGCGCGGTGTGTTCAGTGGTAACACGAAACTGACCGGAATGTGCAAGGAACTATATGAGCACCGCGACTGGCTGTGGACTTTCACCAGGGTTCAGGGAATTGAACCGACGAACAATACGGCCGAACGGTCTCTTCGTCCGGCGGTGATTTATCGCAAGCTCAGTTTCGGAACGCAGAGTGCCAGTGGCAGTCGTTTCCTGGAGCGAATCCTGACGGTCTCGGAAACGTGTCGCCTGCAGAAACGCTCGGTGTACGAGTTCATCATCGCCGCCGTCACAGCCCATTACGCGACGCAGCAACCACCCTCGCTGCTCCCCAATCACGTCGACCAGCTCATTACATCAACAGCAGCATAAGCCCAGATTCAAGGCTCCTCAGCAGTCTCTGTTGTTAGATACCCACTCTGGAACCTCAGCTCGGGCTCGGCAAACGGGGGCCGCCCCATTCACCTCACCGTCGCCTCGACCTCAGTTCACAGGGTGAAGGCCGAGGCGACGGTGAGGCGAACGGGGCTCACAACCCTCGATTCGAAAGTGGATCAGATGCTCGAACCGGGGCATCGAGCGCTTCTGAGCGCGGCGCAACCCCCGCTTGTTGAGCCCGAGGGGAGGTCTGCGAATCCGGAGCATTGGCTTCGCGCGCATCGAACCCCGAAGAACCCGCCAATTCACGGCCTCCGAATCTGCAGCTGAGATCCGCACCACGCTCCGACTCACGATTCGCCATGCTCTCAGTGCGAACTCCGCCTTGCGCCGGTGAAACTACCAGCAGATTCTGCGGAAGAGCCAATTCAAATACGCTGCCCCGTGAACGGTTACTGTACTCGAACTGCGCGTCTCGATCGGGATGATCCTTTCCTTCGCGTGTTTTGCGATTGCCCTGAAGCGAGTAGCCAGGCTGGTGCAAAATTCCGGAAATCTTCGTTCGACCAACGGAGTACCTCTGCGCCCTCAACTCTCCTTCGAGATTCGTCAGGCTCTTGCACGTCCACCGTAACGGAGACTGAGGATCTCCACGTTCGGTAGGCTCGACAAGATTCTCCACGGCCTCCACTAAATGCAGTTGCTCCGCCTCGAGAGATTTCCGTCCGCCACCGACTCTGCGTTGCCGACCGACAGGAACCGCTCGATCCTCTCGAATCTCCTTAATCCCAGTGCGGACTGTCCGATCCGACATTCCTGTTGCTTGCGCAACAGCAGCTATCCCCCCATAACCGATAGACTCGGCTTCGGTCGCCGCCCAGCGCCGTCGGCCACGCTCGTCCAGGTCCCCCACCAAGGCGTTGTACTTTCGACGGATTCCATCCACAACCGTTGCATCCGGAATCCCGGCAGCATCGCCAAAACAACACCGAT
>QIDL01000334.1 GCA_003228415.1 Gammaproteobacteria bacterium
GTCACTTCCCACCCGGATTCCGAGCTCCGCGGGTTTTCGGACCTGGTGCTGGACATGGGCATCATCGAGGAACCCTGCCCGCTGGGGTTGACGCCGAGCGCGAGCATGGCCGTCATGCTGGCCATCACCGACGCCATCGCGCTGTCGCTGATGGAGCAGAAGGGGGTCACCAAACAGGACTATGGATTGCGTCATCACGGTGGTTATCTGGGTCGAGCGGCGCGCGCTGACAACCTTCCGCACTGATGTCCTGTGCCAGGGTTGTCCTATCCCGAGGGCGCAGATCGGCAAGTAACAAGGACCGGACCACCGCAAATTTTCTGGTACTCGCGCTGACCGCCGATGGCAGACATCAAGGATGAGCCAGTAAACGTACGCTTCGTGCCCTAAACAGACATCCTTAGGCTCTTTGACGATCATACTTACAGGTGTTTTCTCAAGTAGTTTCGAGTTGAGACCGCCACTAATCCAGAGCAAGCACGGCCCATCACTCACATTGATTAACGATCTATCCGCTAGGAATCCGGTATCGAGCTCAACACTCTCTGCCGTTGCTCAGTAGATGCGATCATTGTGCTTTCAATCGACACGCAACCCGGGCTGGATAGCACAGCCAATTTGGTCCGCTACCGGCGACACAAGCCTGAGGAAACATCTCTATATCCCATCATCGAACAGCACCTGCCTCAGTTCTTGGGTCAAATCGCCGAACACGGCACCCATCTGCCTCGCTTCGTCACCCAGGAGTTCGCCGACTACCTCACCTGTGGTCGGCTGGAACATGGCTTTCTGAGGGTCAAATGCAACGGCTGCCGACACGAACATCTCGTTGCCTTCTCATGTAAGTGCCGGGGCTTCTGCCCGTCCTGCGGCGCGCGCCGCATGATCGAGGCTTCCGCTCACCTCATCGATCATGTCATGCCGCCCGTACCCACCCGACAGTGGGTTTTGTCTTTTCCGTGGCCCTTACGCTTTCTCTATGCCAGCCGACCTGACGTGCTTTCAAGAACGCTTGGGGTCATTACCCGGGCCATCGAGACCCATCTCATTCACCGTGCCGGGCTCACTCGTCAAAGCGGGGCCAGATCCGGCATCATCACCCTCATCCAGCGATTTGGGTCTGCTTTGAATCTCAACGTGCACCTGCACATGATCGTCTTGGATGGTGTCTACATGTTCGATGACGAGGCAACGCGATTTCATTCCGTCAAAGCCCCTACATCGGCCGACATGCAAACCCTGCTCAATCGCATCATTCGCCGCACGGTGAACCAGCTCGAACGAGACGGGGTGCTCGTTCAAGATACCGAGCATCCTTACTTCGATTTCTCCGAGGCGGACGTACAAAACGCTTTCAATGCCGCTTCCGTGCGTTACCGCATTGCCATCGGGCCCAACACCGGGCAGAAGGCGCTTACCATTCGATCTAAAGCCCTCATCCGCAAAGACACCCAGTCCAAGCCCTTTACCGTCAACCGGGACGGATTCTCCTTGAACGCGTCCGTCTCCTGCCGATCCCACCAGCGGGACCGTCTGGAACGGCTATGCCGGTACATTACCCGACCTCCTCTTGCACTTGATCGGTTGACCACCCAGCCATCAGGAAAAGTAGTTTACGAACTCAAACACCCCTTCAAGAACGGCACCACCCACTTCGTCTTCGAGCCTTTGGAGTTTCTGGCTAGGTTGGCGGCTCTCGTACCCAGACCCCGGGCCAATCTCACCCGTTACCATGGCGTATTCGCACCAAACGCCAAGTACCGCAAGCTCGTGGTGCCTACGCCCAATAGACGGGTAGGGAGAAAACGTAAGCACACGGCCCATCCTGAATCGGACCCCACTCTAGATACCGATCAAGAAACCGATCGTCCTCTGGCTCCGCTTTCCTGGGCTGAAAGACTGAAGCGAGTTTTCAAGCTAGATATCGAGCTGTGTCCTAAGTGCGGCGGACGGTTGCGAGTCATCGCAGCGATTACTCAACCAGACGTGATCCAGAAGATTCTCGACCACGTCCATCAGCAGCAGGCGCCTCCCCGGCAGCCGCCGGGCAGGGTAAACGGGCCCATTACTTCTGAGATTCAGTTCGACGCAATACAACCGCCGATGGGGTGATCGTCTGGATCATTGAAAATCAACCTGCGAGATTGACCTCGCCCGTCACCGGACTTTGACCAAGCGCTGTTTACGATTCTGCTGCATTGCCGCAAATCCAGTAAACATTCCAATCGAGTGCCTTAAACGACTCAATTCCTGTACCCGAGCCATTCCTCGAAAAGCACTTTTAAAACGACTATCCTCTCCTCAGCAGCGAAGGTAGTTCCCAATGACAACGTGCCCACCGTCGCCGTGCTGCCGTTTACGAATCTGAGTGACGATCCTGACAAGGCGCACTTCAGCGAGGGCATATCTGAGGACATTCTCGATGGGCTGGCGTGCAATCCCGCCCTCGTGGTTCGAGCAAGACAGTCTTCGTTTCTTTTTGATAGCAGAAGCGCCGATCCGCGTAACGTCGCGGATCGACTTGATGTCGCCTATCTCGTCACCGGAACGGTGCGTTCGCAAGGCGATAGCGTGCGGGTTACCGCCCGACTCACTGACGTAGCAGCAAACCGCGATGTCTGGTCGAAACGCTACGACCGGGAGCTGAAAGACATTTTCGCCGTACAGGACGAAGTCACGGAATCAATCGTAAGCGCGTTGGGCCTACAATTTTCTGATGTCGCGCGACAGCCGGTTGCCATGGATGCATACCACGCTTACCTGTCTGGCCG
>QIDL01000312.1 GCA_003228415.1 Gammaproteobacteria bacterium
CTTTGCAGTTCCGGATTGTCGGCAATGGACCCGGGATCGATCTTATCAGGGGGCTCGATACAAGCATGGTAATTGCTCCTTACTCGCCTTCGTGTATGGTCGAGAATACGGCCTCTTTAGTTGCGGGTAAAGGCTTAACATTCCATGGGCAATCACTGCGGTAATATCAACCTCTTCTATGGCCGCGAAAAGATCTCCCCGGGGATTTACCCGGCGTCAGAATTAATTCAAATTTATTCTCGGCGTCATGATCCAGGTCAATAGGCTCCTATATTCAGAGGATCTTAATAAAGCAACCGAAAGGAAACTACAACCTCATCCGGTCTACTGGCATACCCGGGGGAATGGGCGTGGGGATGAATACTGCAACCACAAGCGAATCAGAGTCTACAGAGTCGGTCAACGGGCGTTCATCTCTGGCGCCGGTTCCAGCCCTTGTACATATCTCCGGTATTCGCAGGGGAACCACGGAGCGCCTGCCCGGCACCACCGTACGGATCGACCCGGCGCCCTCCGGTATTGCACTGGTCGCGGCGGATGAGTCGGCGGAGTCACAACACTACGCTACTCTGCACCCCAACGGACAAACCTATGAACTGGCAGTCGCACCAGAGCAAACCGTCTGGGTCAACGGCGAACTGGTACAAAACAGGATATTGGAATCGGGCGATCTGTTGGAGATTGGGGAGGGAGGTCCGGTGCTGCGTTACAGGCTGTATTCTCCCGGCGACAAGATCTACAAGTCCCCGCACGAGGCTCTTGCGGACTGCCTCGATTGTTTCCGCCATGAGCGGCGGTCCTTTCCAGGGCGGATCGGGCTGTTCTTTATCGCTCTGACCCGTGAACTGACCACGCAGACATCCATGCGCTTTCGTCTGACCATGATGGCGGTCGGCATTATTTTCATCACCATGCTGGTTCTGACGACGATTCTGCTGACCAGATACAGTTTTGATCTGGAGGGGCGCCTGGCTAAAGAGCAGACCCGTGTCAGCGAGCTGACCAGGCTGGTAAAACGGGTGCAGGATGAGGCTTTCGACCGGCAGGAACTGGTAGAAATGAGAAGCGTCCTGGAGAGTGATTTATCACAGACTGTCCAGCGTGTAGAGCAACTTGAGGCACGACCGGCCGCCGTCAGCCGGATTATCGAGGCTGCCAGTCAGTCCACGGTATTCATCCAGGGCAGTTTTGGATTCGAAGACCCAGCCAGTAACAGGCCGCTGCGCTTGCTGCTCGGGCCTGAGGGTCAGCCGCTACGCGGCCGGCAAGGCACCGCCGCAGTGACCCTGGAGGGAGATGGCCCCATCTTTGAAATTACCTACACCGGCACGGCATTCCTTGTCGGGGTCGATGGTCAACTCCTCTCTAACCGGCACGTTGCTCTGCCCTGGGAAAGTGAAGATTCGTACAAAGGCATTGTCTCGCTTGGTTTGAAGCCGGTTATGCACCGGCTTATCGGTTATCTCCCTGGCATCGAAGAGCCCTTCGACTTAGAGCTGCAGGCAGCAAGTGACCAGGCGGATGTAGCGATACTTCGCTACAGCGGCGCCACCGGGCAGCGGCTGCCGCTCAAGCTGAGCATAAAAGCGGTAATGCCTGGAGATGATGTAATCGTTATCGGTTACCCGACAGGGATACGCGCACTGATGGCGCGGACCGGCAAGTCATTCATTGACAAACTGGCAGCCAGAAAAGACATTGACTTCTGGTCCATCGCACAACAGCTTTCCAGGGCGGGTCATATCAAGCCATTGGCGACCCGGGGCATCGTCGGTCAGGTGACGTCCGAGGCGGTCGTGTATGACGCGGAAACTACAGGAGGCGGCAGCGGTGGCCCCGTGTTGGGGCTCAGCGGAGAAGTCGTCGCGGTCAATGCGGCCATCCTGCCCGAGTTTGGCGGCTCCAATCTCGGCGTGCCGGTCAAATATGTGAGGGAACTCCTGGCCCGCTCTCGCTGAACACCCGGCTGGCCAGGAAGTCTTCGGGTTCAATGGTCATGAGGTCCAGTCTGGTCAGGGCCCGGTTCGATGCAAACAACCGGTTGGCCTGGCGCAGGCGCGCGCGGTCCAGGGCATTGCGCACCGAGCGGGCATTGGCGAAATGCGGCATCGCCATGCGGCGGGTGAGATAGTCACGGAACACGGGTTCGGTTTCCGCGCTGAATCGATAATTCTGCTCCGCCAGCATGAGCCTGGCTATGGCCAGCAGTTCCTCCGGTGCGTAGTCGGGGAAATCGAGGTGGTGCGCGATGCGTGACCGCATACCCTGATTGCTCTGAAAGAACCGGTCCATCCTGTCTTTGTACCCGGCGAGGATGACAACGAGATCGTCGCGGTTGTTTTCCATGATCTGCAGCAGTATTTCAATGGATTCCTGGCCGTAATCGCGCTCGTTTTCTGGCCGGTAAAGATAATAGGCCTCATCGATGAACAGCACGCCGCCCATGGCGCGTTTGATCACCTCCCTGGTTTTGGGCGCGGTGTGTCCGATGTACTGCCCCACCAGATCGTCCCGGGTCACCGCAACCAGGTGCCCTTCACGAACATACCCCAATCGGTGCAGGATCTCGGCCATACGCAGGGCCACCGTGGTCTTGCCGGTCCCTGGATTGCCGGTAAAGCTCATGTGCAGGGTGGGAGTTTGCGACACCAGGTCGAGCTTCCTGCGCATGCGGTCCACAAGCAGCAACGCGGCAGTTTCCCGAATTCGGGTCTTGACCGGGACCAGGCCCACCAGCTCCTGGTCCAGCTGGTCCAGGACTTCCTGGAT
>QIDL01000580.1 GCA_003228415.1 Gammaproteobacteria bacterium
GTATGACAACACCCGACTGTGGGGGAACAATGCATCGGCGAGCAGATAAACCAGCAGCGAGTAAGCCAGATACTGTTGCTTACCCATGCTTTCGACGATCCCGTTAATCGATGCCATCCAGACTGGTCCCCGAGTTCAATGCGCGGACAGATTATTGCCTCAACGCTACGTTAGCTCAATATCGCCTCGCCACATCGCCTCACCAGAAGGAACCTCGATCCCTATCCAGGTTCCACTCTATTCGCTAGAATCCCCCGCACTTTCCATCGGAGCGCACGTGTGTCGCACCGGGACAGACCCAGGGAGCGAGCGCTTTCCACAACGCTGGCATGGGGGAAGCATTGTAAGGGGAATACATCATGATAGAACGGCGCGTGGCGAACTCGGCCGCTGCACTGTTGTGGCTGGCATTGGGGATAACGCTGGGGCTGGCCGGTTGCGCATCCAAACCCGTCGCTTACAGCGATTTCGATGAAGAAACGAATTTTTCCAGTTACCACAACTTCGCCTGGATCTCGCAGAACCCGCTGTTCGTCACATCGCCAGGAGCGACCAATCCCGCGCTGGAGTCCATTCTCAAAGACGAAGTCCGTTCAAATCTGACCGGGCGTGGCTTCCAATACACATCGAACCCCGAAGAGGCGGACTTCGTGATCGGATTCACGGTCGGGGGCCAGGATACGATGCGCACGACCGTGTACTCGCAGCGATATCGTTCTTCCTGGATTGTCGGGGGCCATACCTTTACTCAGATCGGCGTGCACTCTCAGGACTCCACCACTGGCGGAATCGTCATCGACGTATTCGACCAGGCCAAGGCGGAGAAAAAGTGGATGGGCTGGGCGATCCAGGAAATCACCATGAATGATCGAAGGTTCCTGCAGGATACCGTTCGGGAGCTTGTCACCATCATCCTGGCCGAGTTCCCGCCGGCCTGATGTGATCAGCCGTCCTCGGCTTCCGCCAATCGAGCTCGACCCAGCAGGTAAAACACGTATCCCGCCACCGCACCGGCAAACCCTTGCTGAATCAGACCCCCAAAGAGCCGGGTGGCGGCCACCGGAGTCACATCCAGCACCTGCGGCATCAACAGATGCATCACGATAATCGCGGTGAAGCAGCCGGTGATGTAGCCGATCCGACGCCATCCGGGCCGCCCGCGGCAGATCAGTAGAGTCACCGGAATACCAATGGCGAAGGCCAGGGCGATGAGCGGTGCATAGGTGGCAAACATACCCAGCAGATCGTGTGACGTTGCCTCGAGCCAGACACCAAAGGTGATATCCATGCCCATTTCCGTCAACGAGGCGAGCACGTGTTGCGTCGCCAGGGACGCTCCGATCACATAGGCCACCAGCACCGCCACTAAAAAGGCAAAAGCCGAACGAATCACAACGCTTTCATCCTTCGAGAGATTTACCATAGGATACCGACTTCGGGATTACTTGCATCCATCCTTCGAGCAGAGATCATGATACGGACCTTCGCCTTCCTCAGCGCAGTGCTTAGCGCCGTGCTGGCACTGCAAACCAGTTCCGCCTGGGCCTACCAGCTCGTTACCGTCGCCGACGGTCTGGACTATCCCTGGTGCGTCACCTTTCTGACGGACGGTGAGATGCTGGTGACCGAACGCTCCGGTCAGCTCCGACGCATCGCCAGGGATGGCAGCGTCGGCAAGCCCATCAGCGGCGTGCCGAAGGTTTTCTTTGCCGGTCAGGGCGGCCTGTTCGACGTGATACTGGATCCCGATCATCAAAGAAACGGGCTGCTTTACCTTTCTTACGCCCAGGGCAACAGGCGCTCCAATGCCACCCGGGTCGCCAGGGCACGGCTGAACGGCAATGCTCTGGAGGACCTGGAAGTCATTTTCACGGTCACGCCAGCCAAAAACCTGCCTCAGCATTTCGGCGGCAAGATGGTCTTCCTGGCCGATGGCACGCTGCTCCTTACCACCGGTGAAGGTTTCGACTTTCGCGAGCAGGCCCAGAACACTCAGGCCTTGCTTGGGAAGACCGTGCGCATCAATACCGATGGTTCGATTCCTCCGGACAACCCCTTCGCGAACGGTGAGGGAGGCCATCCCGCGGTGTGGACCTATGGGCATCGCAACCCACAAGGGCTGCTGGTGGATTCTGCGACAGGCACGGTCTACCTGCATGAACACGGTCCTCGAGGCGGCGATGAGATCAATGTGCTTACTCCCGGCAAAAACTACGGCTGGCCGGCCATCACCTACGGGATGGACTACTCGGGCGCCTACGTCTCTCCATTCACCGAGCATCCCGGTATGGAGCAACCGCTTCACTACTGGGTGCCTTCCATCGCCCCTTCGGGGTTTGCCCTTTACCGCGGCGATGAGTTTCCCGAATGGTCCGGTAGTTTTCTGGTCGGCGCGCTGGTAGACAAGGAAGTTCGCAGAGTGAGCATAAACGCAGATGGCAGCACCAGCGAAGAAGCGCTTTTCTCCGAGCTGGCCCGGCGTATCCGTGACGTGCGTGTTGGTCCCGACGGGGCCATCTACCTGGTGACCGATGGCAGCCCGGGGCAGATCATCCGGGTCTACGCCGACTGAAGTCGGTAAGGCCGACTGAAGTCGGTAAGGCCGACTAAAGTCGGTAGGCCGACTGACGCCTCAGCGCTCCTCTGCGCTCAGGCCAGCAGCGCCTGAATTCGCGGCTCGATATCCTCCGGGGTCACTTTTGGTTCGAACCTCTCAACGACGTTGCCTTCGCCATCCACCAGAAACTTCGTGAAGTTCCAGCCGATGTC
>QIDL01000491.1 GCA_003228415.1 Gammaproteobacteria bacterium
CAGACAGCCGATCGGCAAGCTCTGGGTCATCCAGGTCAGCGGTGGCGTAGAATTCGAGCTTGTCGGTCTTCTGGGAACGCTCAACTTTCCCGTTTTGGGCGAATCCGCAGAGCGTTAGTCGAAATCATGGGTCAGCCAGAAAAAATTCCTGGGCCAACAAATTCACGTGCGCTCACGGGACGGCGGCTGGCGGGCGCTCGACAACAAGATACCGGCTCGGGGTTGTGAGAATGCCCACATCGCATGATGCGCGCTCACCTTATCCTGGCACATGCGGCAAGGCCATGTGCGTTGCTCCTTCGGGCGGCTGACAGGCGGCCCGAGCCTGTCTGATTTCGTCATCAAGGCCGGGGGATCGTCGTCCGCGTTTGCTCGCCTGGCTATGGCGTTGACCATTACTGAGGAGGAGTACGATGGCGAGCTTCGACGAAGCAGCCCGGAGAACCCTTGGTCACGAGGGCGGATATGTGGATGACCCCGATGACGTGGGCGGAGAGACCTACAGGGGCGTCTCGCGCAGATACCATCCCGACTGGCCAGGATGGCCGCTCATCGACGAGCACAAGAAAAGCGGCGGGAGATTGCCGCCAAAGCTCGACAAGGACGAAAACCTTCAACAGCATGTCGGCGATTTCTACAAGCACAAGTTCTGGGACAAGCTGCGGGGAGATGGTATCGCGAGCCAGAAAATCGCCAACGAGCTTTTCGATACCGGAGTGAACATGGGTATCGGTCGTGCGGCGCGATTTCTCCAGGAGGGTCTCAATCTCCTCAACCGCAACGGTACCAGCTACGACGATATATCGGTCGACGGCGACATCGGGTCCAAAACAATTGTCGCCATGGATCGACTGCTGATGCTGGGAGATGAAAAGACACTGCTCAAGCTCTTGAATCTGCTTCAGGGTGCTCACTACATCGACTTCATGCGTCGTGCCCCCGTTCAGGAAAAGTTCGCCCGCGGCTGGTTGAACCGAGTCGAGATCACGCGATCATGAGAGCGCCCGTGAGTCCATCATCGCCTCAGCCGTTCGATAAACAATGTGAGCGAGTTCAAACATGATTATCCGAATTGCCGTTTACAACATGGAATGGATGAAGGATCTCTTCAACCAAGACGGGAGTGTCAAGACCGAGGGATCTGATGGCGAGCGCAGCGCCGAGCTCGCCCAGGTTGTCAAGGCCATGGATCCGGACATTCTCGGCATCGTCGAGGGACCGGACACTACCGTGTCGGGAACAAAAAGCACAACGAAGCAAGTCAATGCATGGGCCAAACACCACGGCCTGAATCCCAGCTACAAAACCGTGCACGGATTCATATCAGGCGGCCAGCAGGAGCTTTGCGCGCTCTACAAGAGCGACAAAGTGACCCTCAGCCACAAACCAACCAGAGCAATCTCGAAAAATCCCTTCGACGAGGCATTTCTGGTCGATACAACGGACACGCTGATAAAGGAACACTACAAGCACTATAGACCGCCTCTGGAGCTCTCCTTGAAGCCGGTCGGTGGTGACGAGGCCGCACGCATAATCATTGCCCATACCAAGTCCAAAGGCATCTTCGACCGCGTCGATATGGCCCGCTTCGTGCAGGTATCGGAACGAAATCGAAAGAAGCTTTTTGCAGAATGCTTGTCGATCAGGGAACGTGTCGACCAGTGGCTCATCGAGCAACCCAACCGCCACGTGATTGTCATGGGCGACATTAATGATGGATTCGGAATGGATTTTTACGAGCGGCGATTCGCCAGGAGTGCAGTGGATTTCCTGCTCGGTGACGTTTGGCATCCGGAGCGAATTCTGAAGCATGTATTGCCGCAACCCAGGTTGGGAAAATACGGCTGGACACCGTCCACTTCGCGATTTACGGACAAGGGGACCGGCGATACCGTAAACGTGCTGATCGACCACATCCTGATAAGCCAGCGCGTCAAAGCAAAGGACTATATCGTCTGGAATCCATACTTCGATCACAAGGACGACACAAAGAACGCCAAAGTCGACGCGCTGGGTCGTACGCTGAAGACGGCTTCCGATCACTTCCCCGTGTCGGTGGTTTTGGAGATCTAGGACGAGTAGACGGTACCGACCAGCAAACCAGACGGAGAGATTCCCATGCGACAGGTACGACAGTGCGCCACGCTGCTCATGCCCTTCATCCTCACGGTCGCGGGCTGTACCACCCTGCCCGATGTTCAACCCTTCGCGGATTCCACCGCCACTCTGGCGGCGGCCGCCGGCAGCCACTACAGCGACGTGGCAGCTGATGTGGCGGCGCTCAAACCAGTCCTGCAGCCGGGCGAGAAGCAGACCGATGAAGGGTTCAAGCTGCGCAAGAAGGGGATCGAAGACACCCAGGTGATCTTCAAGGAAACGGAAAAGAACCTGAACACGTTGTTCGGCGCCATGACCACCTATTCGGAGAAGCTGGCCAACCTGGTGGCCGCCGGCAAGACCGGCTCCGAGGCAGCCAAGTCGATCGTCGACAGTGTTCAGGGTTTCACCGATTTGGCCGGCGTGTCCGGTCTCCCCATCGATAGCGTAGCTGGCCCGATCACCAAGGGATTCAAGTCGATCGCCGACGAGTTTACGGCAATGCAGGCCAAGGACTCCCTGAAGGAGGCGGTTGCCGCCGCGCAACCCGGGGTCAAGCTCGTCGCCGAGCAGTTCGAGGTGATCTATGGAGAAGCGATCAGGCAGGCGGCCAACAGCATCCGGAACACCGCACGCCTGGAGGCATCGATCGCAGCTGGGCCGAACAT
>QIDL01000467.1 GCA_003228415.1 Gammaproteobacteria bacterium
GCTGATGGCACGAACCACCGGATAACCGATCCTGGCGTCCTCGGCGACATAGACCAGATCGCATGCGGTGGCAAGCTCTGTGCCGCCTGCCAGGCAATAGCCGTGCACTTGAGCGATGACCGGTTTGCCCAGATCCCAGATCTTGAAGAACCCTTCCACCACATGGCGCGGCCAGTTCCCAAGTCCTCCCGCCGTATAAAACGGTTGATCCTTACTCACGTTCGACTTCAGGTCGTAGCCGGAAGAAAAGCAACTGCCCGCACCGCGAATGATCGTGACACTGACCTCTGGATCGATGTCGGCCACTTCAAGCGCATCGAACAACTCAGCGCGCAACTCGTTCGACAATGGATTTCGCTGGTCCGGACGATTCAGGGTAATTCGCCGCACTCGTGGCCGAGGATCGTCGACGATGATTTTCTGGTAGCTCAACTGGATTCCCTACTTCAACTGGAACACGTCACCTCGAAAGGCATCGAAGGTTCGCTGGACATCCTCAACTGCAGCGGCCATCGGTGCGATGATGGAGGTGTGCACACCACCATCCGCATCGGCTTGAATGCGCGCCTGTATTTCTTCTTCCGAGCCAATGATGGCAATCTCGTCGATCATCTCGTCTGTCATCGCCCCCGTCGTCTTGTCCCGATCCTTCTGAGCCCATCCTTCGGTGATGGTACTTGCAGCACCGTCGTAGCCGGCCCAGGCAAGAAATTTGTTGTAAACCGGCGTGGCATAATAGTGCGCAAATACCGCCCTGAAGATATTGCGCCCGGCCACCTTGTCGTCCGTTGCCAGAACCATGGCGCGATTGACGATCTCAACATCTTCCACACGCTTCCCTGCACGCTCAGCGCCGATCTTTACGTGTTCCATCATCTTCGGCAGCGCGCTTTGCGGCCACAGATTGAAGATCACCCCATCGCCGAATTCGGCAGCCATCTCGATCATCTTCGGTCGCAAAGCGCCAATATACAACGGCGGAGGCGGATCCAGCGGCGCTTGGCGATAGCCACGGCTGGATAACACCTCTCCCTGATAATCGGACTTCGCTCCGGTGAGCATGGACCTGACCATCTGGGCTGTTTCCCTGACCCGGGTCAGAGGTTTATCAAGCGCAATGCCGTTCCATTGACCCATGATGGTCTGGCTCGAGGATCCGATCCCCATGACGAAGCGACCCGGCAATAGCTGAGCCAGCACGTTTACCGATGCCGCAATGACCGCGGGTGTTCGAGTGTATACGGGCGTCACCGCGACACCAATCCGGATGCTGGTCGTGTGATGAGCCACGGCGGCCACTTGAGTCAATGTATCGGGTGCTCCGGAATCACTGAACCAGGCATCGGGATAGCCATTGTCTTCGGCCCACTTCAGACGATCAATGGTGTGATTCAGATCCGGACCTGCCGGTAACGTGACCGCAACTCGCTTTTTGTGCGCCATGAACCTGGATTCCTCCTCGTTGATTAAGAGAATTAGCTGAGAGAATCAGTCAACAGCACAAGCGTCGCATTTTGCGGCAGGCAAGATCAAGCCGTATCCTGCACTGAAGAACAGTCTGTCTGAGCCGTACACCTTGGGAGCCACGAGATGAGCGATGTAGAACTGACCACCGTGAGGGAAGCTCACAAATTCGATGAGGATGCTCTCACCAGCTATCTCGGCGAGCACATCGCCGGATTCACGGGACCGATAGAGGTGAGCCAGTTCGAAGGCGGTCAGTCCAACCCAACCTTCCAGCTTGTGACTCCGACCGCTCGTTATGTTCTGCGCAAACAACCTCCCGGGGAACTGTTGCCGTCCGCCCATCAGGTCGACCGTGAGTATCGGGTCATGAAGGCGTTAGAGCATACCGACGTGCCGGTTCCGAAGATGTACTGCCTGTGCGAAGACGCCGGGGTCATCGGGACCAAGTTCTATATCATGGAGAGGGTGGAAGGCCGACTCTTCACCGAAACTCTGCTACCAACTCTGACGCCGATAGAACGTGGCGCCATCTATCGAGACCTCGCCCGCATCATGGCAAGCCTGCACAAGGTGGATGTGGAACAGGTCGGACTGGCCGAATTCGGCCGCCCCGGCAACTACTACCAGCGGCAGGTCGGCCGCTGGTCCAAGCAGTACATCGCTTCCCAGACCGAAAAGATCGAGGCGATGGACGACCTGATGGCCTGGCTGCCGGACAACATTCCCGAGCAGCATAGGTCGGTGATCGTCCATGGCGACTATCGCCTCGGCAATACCCTGATTCATCCCACCGAGCCCAGAATCGTCGCGCTGCTCGACTGGGAATTGTCGACGCTCGGCGACGGGCTGGCGGATCTGGGGTATATCTGTCAGGAATACCACGCGGACTCCTATACCAGCGAAGGACTCGCTGCCGCGGACCTCGAGACCCTCGGTATACCCACGGAGGAAGAGTTTGTCAGCGAATATTGCCGAAACTCTGGAATCGGCACCATCGATAACTGGCTGTTCTACGTGATCTACAACATGTTCCGTTCCGCCGCCATCGTCCAGGGCGTGTACAAACGCGGCCTCGACGGCAACGCCAGCTCCGAACGGGCACTCGAATACGGACAGATCGCCAGGCTTCGCTCAGAACGCGCCTGGACGCTGGTCACCACCCTCCAGGGCCAGCAAGCGGGTACCTGAGACGGCGTGAAATCCGCAAGCGAGCGGTCCGGAGCCTTCTAACGGGTTGCGCGGCCGTCGAGGCACATGGATGTGCCGAGAGAGCGGACAGGACGTCGATTCAGCAAT
>QIDL01000122.1 GCA_003228415.1 Gammaproteobacteria bacterium
CATGCCATTTATTTGAGCGCGCAGATATTCGTAGGCCTCTTTCGCGGAATCCGGCCGGGTACCGGCGTCGATGGCAATGAGTTCGCGACCGCCATCGGAGACGATGAAGTAGTATTCGGTGAATTCAAAACCGGACAGTGCGAAGACCTTGCCCGGTACGATTTCGCTCAACTGGCGTTGAGCGAATTTAAAACCGGTCTCGGCGCTGACCGCATAGTCGGAGATGATGGTGATCTGCTTTTCGAAGCTGTTGTAACCGCTTAGTTCGAGGAGCCGTTGCGCTTCCATGGCGTTGTCATTTTCGTTGGCGAGCAGACCCTGGTTGAAATAGACGTCGCGTATCCAGCCTGGGCCCGGGGCTTCGTCGATGTGCTCCACACACCAGGCGAGATCGGTGAGCGCCGTGTCTTTCTTGCCGAAGAACGAGGGGATGCGGGTGTAGGCCATACCCTGGATCCAGCGTACTGCGAAAATGTTGTCGCCCGAGAGTTCGCGGGCATTTTCGAGCATTTCAATGGTGTCGTTGATCCACCCGATTCGCCTGGTAACAGGAAGCTTCTCCGTGTGGCTCGCCCGCAACAGACCGAGAGCACTGAGGTAGAGAGCACGTTGCGAAGGCTCGAGATCGTCGCCAAATTTCCCCAGAAGGGATTCATAAAACGCAATGCCTGCGCCAGTCTGGTTCGCGGAGAGATATTGCCCCATGAGAAGGAAAATAATCCTTGGGTCCTTGGCCGGGCCGTGTTCGTTGATGACTTTGAGATACTCGAGCTCGGCATGGAAGGTTCGGGAAGGACCAGGATCATTGCTGGTGCAACCGGCCAGAATACCTCCAAGCACAAGAGCGAATGCGATAAAGACCGGTTTTCGCACGCTGTTCATGGGAAGTTCCTCTCGGGGTTTCGAGTGTGAATGGAAGTAGGGACTCTAGTAACTATGATAAACGTAGTGACTATTAAAATATAATAGACTTCATCAAAACTCCAGACTTCATTTTTAGAAGTCACCAGGCTACGATTCGGCCATGCCGAAGTTGTATGGTCAGAACTGCCCTGTTGCCAGGACCCTGGAACTGGTCGGCGACCGCTGGACCCTGCTGATCGTCCGGGATCTGGTGCGTGGACCCCAGAGATTTCAGGATCTTCTGACGGCACAGGCGGGTCTAGCGCCAGCCGTATTGTCCGAGCGCTTGAAACATCTGGAGCAGCACGGGCTGATTCACCGTGAGTTTTACTCCGAACACCCCCCGAGGGCCCGATATGAGCTTACTGATATGGGATCTGGTTTAGCCCAGATCATAGGCACCATGGCGGTTTGGGGATCCCGCTACCTGCTCCCCGATGCCCCTCTGACTCACGCCGAATGCGGCAGTCGCCTGGAAGCCGGTTTCTACGCGCCAGCTGTGACGAACGGGTATCGGGTAGTTCCGTCAAGCTGCCCCAGCCTGGACATTAACTCGGCGATTTCCGGCGCTAGAAGGAGGTGGATTTGCAGGTGTATGGCGCGTAGCTGCCACGACTGTCACCCGGGCGGGCGGCAGCGAGGCGGTCGGACGTACCTGACCTAAAGGTAAAGTGCTTGCGCTGAGTACGAGGCCAGCAAAGCCAGCCCCAATGCCGCCAGCATCAGTAGTTTCGTATTGCGGTTCATCACAGCCTTCCCTAGATCTGCTTTCCCCAAAAGCAGAACGGACGACTATACGCCTGTACATGCAAGAGAATTGTCAGGCGTATGTTAATTCTTGTAAGACAAATAGAGGGAGAGGGTCCTAGTTCCCGACCCGCTTCAGTTTGATGACGCCTTGATTGAGCGAGCCGGATGTGAATCCAGTAAGATCCATGGCCACGAACCGATAACCACAGGCCTTGATACGGCTTTCAATCGTCGCTGCCAGAGTCACAGCCTTGGGGAACTCATCGGCCAGCAGTTCCAGTCGGGCCACGTCTTCATGGTGTCGAACCCGATACTGAGTGAAGCCCAGTTCGGCCAACACGTTTTCGGCTCGCTCCACCTGCTCGAGCCGTTCCTCGGTGATGTGGCTACCATAGGGAAAACGACTCGACAGGCAGGCGGCTTGAGGCTTCGCCGCGTTGTCGAGACCGAGGTGAGTGGCCAGCGCACGGATATCCGCCTTGTTGAAACCCGAGTCGACCAGCGGCGACGCTACATTGTAGTTTTCGGCAGCCGTGAGCCCCGGTCGGTGATCGCCCAGATCGTCGCAGTTGGTGCCGTTCAGGACCTTGATGTTGCCGCGCTCGGTCGCAATGGCGCCGAGGGCTTCATAGAGAGAGCTTTTGCAGTGGAAGCAGCGGTCGATGGGGTTGGCGCGATAGTCTGGCTTGGTCAGCTCATCGGTCACGATGACCTGGTGTCGCATACCCCATTTCCCGGTAAGTTCCGTGGTCAGCGCCAGATCACTGCGCTTCAGACTTCTGGAGCCGGAGGTGACCGCCAAAGACTTATCCCCGAGGACTTGCATAGCCACATAGGCCACCAGCGAGCTGTCGACACCCCCGGAAAATGCCACGATGACATTGCCATACCGACGAATGCCTTCCTTCAGCTTTTCATATTTCTGCAGAAGATCGCCCTGCAGGTTGCCGTCCGTTTGCACTCTTTTTAACCGCCCGTTATCTGTTGGTGAAACTTTAGTGAACTTCTCTTTAGTGAACTTCTAATGAGCCTCAAGTGGGCCGTTAGAGTCGGTTGATCATATGGGCCAGAAAACCGGCGCCGAAACCGTTGTCGATATTTACCACACTCACGCCGCTTGCGCAGCTGTTGAGCATGCCCAGCAGGGCAGCGATGCCTGAGAACGAAGCGCCATAGCCGATGCTGGTTGGTACGGCGATGACCGGTTTGTCCACCAGTCCCCCCACCACACTCGGCAGCGCGCCTTCCATGCCGGCGACCACCACCACCACCTTGGCGGTGCGAATGTGCTCCACCCGTGACAACAGCCGATGTACCCCGGCAACCCCCACGTCGCTGATCCGCTCCACCGGGCTGCCGAGGAATTCTGCGGTGAGGGCCGCTTCTTCGGCAACGGGCCTGTCCGAAGTTCCGGCGGTCACCACGGCAACACGGGTCGCCAGCTTCTGCGGAGGGTGTTTGACGCTGGTGATCAGACCGGCCTCCGCATGAAATATCGCCTCGGGCACGGCTGAGCGCACGGCATCGAAAGCTTCAGCGGTGGTTCGGGTGACCATCACGTTCTGCTCGCCTGCGTGCATCGCAACGACCAGCTCGGCTATCTGCCCCGGGGTTTTGTATTCACCATAGATCACTTCGTGAGAGCCGGTGCGGCGCTTGCGATCCATGTCGAGGGTGCTGTGTCCGAGGTCCTGGTAGAAGTTGCCGGTAATGGCGGCTTCGGCCTCCTCAACCGAAAGCGTACCGGCACTGAAGGCCTCGAGGATTTGCGCAACGTTCATTGCTCAATCTCCAAGTTCACCGGCAACCTCGGCTGCAAGTCGTTTGTGCACCGTTAGATAGTCCTCGCCGGATTGTGCCGCCAGACGGGCCACATCGTCGTACTCGAGTTTCCAGCGCCTGCCGCCGTCCGGTAGCGAGACTATTTTCACCGAGACATCGCCGAGGGACGTGGTCAACGTCTGTTCCCGGCGGGGCAGCATGCGTTTGTCCACATCGTGCACCCGGATTCCGATGGTGGTCGAGTGGGTGAACAGGATTCTCTGCAACGTCTCGCTCAGCTCTGGCGCGCAGAGAATAGAGACTTTAGTGGCAGGTCGGGCCTTCTTCATGATGATCGGGGTGAGATAGACGTCCTTGGCGCCCGCTTGCAGCAGCCGGTCCACCAGCGGTTGAAAGGCCTCCGCCGGCATGTCGTCAATGTTGCAGTGAATCTCCCGGTTCAATTCGCTTTCATAGGCAGACGTGGCCGGCTCGGGCAGCTCGCCCAGCATCACTCTGAGCACGTTTGGAACATCGAAGTCCTTCTGGCCGACCCCGTAGCCAATTCGCGTGCTGCGAAAGGCAGCGGGCGCCGAAAAGCCTTTTACCACCGTCTTCAATATGGCGGCTCCGGTCGGCGTGGTCGCTTCCTGATTGACCCCGTCGTAGCGGCAGGGCACACCGTTGAGTATTTCAGCCGTGGCCGGTGCGGGGACCGGCATCAGACCATGGGCGC
>QIDL01000223.1 GCA_003228415.1 Gammaproteobacteria bacterium
TGGATGCCAGGAACAAGCGCAGCCTCACCCTCAATCTGAAAAGCGATGAAGGGATGGAGATACTGCATCGGCTGATTCGAACCTGCGATGTCTATATAACCAATCAGCCACTGCCCATGCGCCGCGCGCTGAATCTCAACTTTGACGACATTCGGCCCCTCAATGAACGGATGATCTACGCTTCGCTCACAGCCTATGGTGAGGAAGGCCCGGATAAGGACCGCGAAGGTTTCGATCTGGTCGCCTACTGGGCTCGAGCCGGGTTGATGGATCTGGTGCGAACCGGGGATGCGGCACCCGCGCCAGGACTGCCTGGTATGGGGGACCATCCAAGCGCGGTATCACTATACGCGGCGATCGTGACCGCGCTTCTGCAGCGGGAGCGAACGGGTCGGGGTGGCAGGGTTCATACTTCACTCATGGCGAATGGAATCTGGTCGGCTTCCTGCGTGGCACAGGGAGGGTTCGCTGGAGGTAATTTTGAAAATTTCCGGGCATCCAGGCGTACTCCTGCATTTACCCGCAACCTCTACGAGACCAGGGACCTGCGCTGGTTGCAGTTCACAATGGTAAGAACCCCCGATGAGGTGGAAAAGCTGCTGCGGGCGGTCGGATTGGGCGGCCTGCTCGCGGATGAGCGATTTGCCACCGTGGAAGGTCGTGCCGAGCATGGAGAGCTGCTGGTGCAGTTGTTTCAGGATCTACTCAGGGAAAGAGATTCCGCTGAGTGGTTGAAAATTTTCAACGACGAAGGCATCAACGCGACCCGCATGAGCATTATCGAAGAGCTGATGGAGGATGAGCAGGTGAAGATCAATCGCTTTGTGGTCCCTCCCAACGATCCTGGTGTGAACATGCCTTATGTGATCAATCATCCGATCCAGGGTGACGAGCTTGATCAGGTCGGGCCGGAGCGTGCTCCCGATCTCGGTGAGCACACGGAAGAAATATTGCAGAATCTGGGCTTTGACGCCGAAGCGGTGGCGACTCTGCGCGAACGAGGTGTTGTATGACAAATAGTTACACGAGAATGGATGTTACGGTTGAGTCCGGCGTGGGCACCATCACACTCAATCAACCGGAGGAATACAACAGAATGCCGTTGGCTTTCTGGTCGGAATTTCCTGACGCGGTGGATTCGCTCGATGCGTCCGGAAAAGTTCGAGCCCTGGTCGTCGCATCCACGGGTAAGCACTTCTCTGCGGGGATGGATTTATCCGTGTTTACCTCCGGTGCGGATGCGGTATTGGATAGAGGTCGTGCCGGTGAGGCCGGACGTCGTCGCCTGGGTGGCCTTCAGGATGTATTTTCGCGGCTCGAAGCCTCACGGATGCCGGTCCTGGCGGCAGTGCAGGGGGGATGTGTTGGAGGGGGAGTGGATCTGGTCGCCGCCTGCGACATGCGTTATTGCACTGCCGACGCATTTTTCTGCATTCAGGAGATCAATATCGGTCTGGCGGCGGACGTCGGCACCTTGCAACGGCTGCCAAGGTTGATTTCACAAGGCATGATGCGCGAGCTGGCCTATACCGGCAGACGCCTGTATGCGGAGGAAGCCAGAGACATCGGCCTGGTCAATAGGGTGTTCGAAACTCAAGCCATGATGCTGGATGCGGTCAACGGCATCGCACTGGAGATCGCCAGGAAATCGCCACTGGCCATTGCCAGCAGCAAACACCTGCTGAACTACAGCCGCGATCACAACATCTCGGATGCCCTGGAGTACCAGCAAGCCTGGATGGGTGCGGTTCCTCAAGGCGGGGAAATGGCCGCCTGTTTCAAGGCCAAAGGCGAGGGCATAGAGCCTGAATTCGAGGATCTTGCGCCCCTGGACAACGCGGGTCGGCTGCTATCCTGAAGCGTATCCTGAAAATAGTACAATCCGTGGCGTGCTAGATCGTAGTTTCACAATGTCCCTGCCCGGGCGAACGTGGTTGATCTGTCTCGCGCTGATCCTCGCCGGGTGTGGCGGAGGTGGCTCCAGCCCCAACAGGAACACGGCAACGGTGCCGCCACCACCCGTGACACCATCGCTGCCAGCGCCTCATTCCCAGTGTTCGCTGGCGGCAGCCAGGACCGACGTCATGGATCTGTTCCAGCAGTTCTATCTGTTCAATGATCCGGAGTTTGCGGGCCAACGGGAGAAGTACGCGACCATACGAGAGGATCTGCCGAGCTATCCCACGGTTGACGCGCTGCTCGACGATTTACGCTACCAGTCCGGTACCTTCGATCGCGGTTTCACCTACTACGCGACGGTGGAGCAGGTGGAGCAGTTCTTCAGTGCCGGTGAATTTTTCGGTTTTGGCTTCACGGTTGGAATCGATCTGGATTCTTCCTGGCGGTTGATCGATGTGTTTGGTGGCAGTCCGGCCGACATGGCCGGGCTGGTCCGCAGCGATACCATCGTCGCAGTGGATGGCACTCCGGCGACCGGCCTCAATCTCAACAGCGAATCTACTTTTGGACCTTCCGAGACGGGTGTGGTCAGGACGCTTCGGATCAGATCGCTGGGTGGTAACGAGAGGGATGTTCAGCTCACCAAGCGGGCGGTGGGCCTGGATCCCGTTCCGGCGGACCGGGTCAAGGTATTCGACGTGGCAGGCCGCAAGGTCGGGTACATATTCTTTCGTACCTTCATTGAAGATGCGGATGATCTGCTCCGAAGCGCAGTAGCGGAGCTGGCGGCCACCGGCGTCGACGATCTGGTGCTCGATCTACGCTACAACGGTGGAGGCCTGGTGGATACCGC
>QIDL01000233.1 GCA_003228415.1 Gammaproteobacteria bacterium
CCAGGCCGATACCCTGGCCTTCCAGGATGGTTTTTTGATGATCGTGGTGGTGTTCCTTTTTGCCCTGATACCGGCCTGGGTGTTGAGTCGGGCGCAAGTCCCGACCGCGGGGTCAGGTCTAGATTCGAAGCCTGATCTGGAGGTCAGATCTGGGGGTCAGGTCTAGAATCGTAGTGTAGTGCCCAGCTGAACAACATGTAACACAAATGAAGTTGACAATAATCCATGCTACGAATCTAGACCTGACCCTGGCTCCGATTCTCGACTCTGACATTCAGGCTTTCACGACGCCACGATTCTAGACCTGACCCCCCGATTCCTAATCAGGAACAGCGAGATTAGATGGCTTGGTGATGCTGAAATCGACCACGGTGGGCAGGTGGTCGCTGCCCAGGTCGGGCCCTGTGAATTTGTCGGCGATCCGCACCCGCGACGAGTTGAGACAATGATCGATGGGAATGAGCAACATCCAGTTGCTCGTCGGCCACGTGGGCTGCACTCCGAAACCGAGGCCGCAATCCTTGAGCCCGGAATTGTCGAGCAAGCGCCTGAAATGGGCCGACCAGGGTGTCGTATTGAGATCGCCCAGCAGCAGGGCAGGGCGCCCACTTTGACCGATCAATTCGGGAATCGCAGCGAGCTGGCGGTCACGTTCTGTGACGTACTCCAGATTTATCGGCGGCAGTGTGTGAACACCTAACACCATCAATTCACCCTGGGGGGTGTCGATGAGCGCCTGGACGGCGGGAACGCCCGCATCGCCAAGATTGATGAACTTACTGCTCGTGAGCGGCCAGCGACTGAACAGGGCGATACCAAAATTGTCGCCGCGTGCCACGGCGATGGAATGAGGATATCGGGTCTCGAGTATCTTCAATGCCGCCAGCCAGGATTCGTCAACCTCTTCGAGCAACACGAGGTCGGCGTTGACCTTGTTCAGAAAGGATATTGTGTCCGTGTAGCGTTTGTTGGCAGTTTTCACGTTGAGAAGTACGGCGCGTATTGTCCCACCGACTGAGTTCACATTCACCGGAATACGCACTGTGTCTGGTTGTCCGTCGGTTGGAATATAGTAAGGTGCAACGACGGCTAGATTCGCGGCCAGGGGGAGTGCGAAGAACATCGCCCGATAGGGTGCACGGCTTGCAAACAGGATGACGACGACGGGCGTCAGCACCGCTAGATACTGTATTCTGAAATGCGCGAACAGATCGATCAGCCAATAATACTGGCCAAAAAAGCCGAGCACGGTGGCAACGGTCGTTACGAAGCCGATCGCGCCAACCAGGCCGATCACAGTCACGCGCCTTCGACGTGTTGTGGAACTCGGTTGCATTGGGAGACGCTATCACCGCCAAGGTGTAGCTGTAAACCACCGGAGCTCGAAACATGGGGTCAAACATGGGGTCAGGTCTAGATTCGTGGTCTGGGTTGCTGTCAACTTAACCTGGGACTACCGGTTGACCAGAGGGAAACGACACTACGATTCTAGACCTGACCCCATATTCTTATTCAGCGCTGCCTGGTTTCCCAGTTATCAGCGATATAGAACGGCGCTGTTGAGGGCTCGAGGGGGCCAACTTCCTTGATGATGTCGGCGGCCTTTTCGGCGATCATGATGGTGGGGGCATTCAAATTGCCGCTGACAATGCTGGGCATGATGGAGGCATCCACCACCCGCAGTGCTTCGATGCCATGGACACGGCATTGTTCGTCGACCACCGCCTGATCGTGGTGGCCCATGGCGCAGGTTCCGCAGGGGTGATAGGCGCTTTCTGCGTGGCTTCTGACGAAGGCGTCGATGTCGGCATCAGAGCGCACTTGCGGGCCGGGCGAGAGTTCTTTGCCGCGATAGGTATCGAAGGCCGGCTGGGCAAGGATCTCCCGGGTCAGGCGCAGGCCATCGCGCATTTCCCGGCGATCCTGTGCTTCAGCCATGTAGTTAAAGATGATGGCCGGATGCGAACCGGGATCGTCGTTGCGCAGACGAACACTGCCGCGGCTGACCGGCCGCATGGGGCCGACATGGGCCTGGTAGCCGTGGCCCTCGGCGGGGGCGCGGCCGTCATAGTTCATGGCAATGGGCAGGAAGTGAAACTGCAGATCAGGATGTTTGACTCCGGCCCGGCTGCGGATGAAACCACCAGCCTCGAAGCCGTTGCTGGCCGCAAGGCCCGTGCGCTTGAGGATCCACTCAATGCCAATGCCTAAACGCCGCAGTGGATTGAGGGCGGAATAAAGGCTGATCGGTTGGGTGCAGGACTGCTGCACATAAATTTCCAGATGATCCTGCAGGTTTTGTCCCACGCCGGGTAGATCCACATGCGCTTCGATGCCCAGCTTGCGCAAATCATCAGCGGCGCCGATGCCCGATAACTGCAGCAGTTGCGGTGAATTAATGGCGCCGCCACAGAGCAGTATTTCAGCCGTGCAATGAATCTGTTGTAAACGCCCGCCACGGCGGTACTCGATGCCCGTGGCGCGCCGACCGTCAAACAATAGCCGGGTCACTAGAGCTTTGGACAGCACCTCGACATTTTGCCGCTGCATCGCCGGCCGCAGATAGGCTCGCGCGGTACTGCAGCGGCGCCCGTCCTGGATTGTCATGTCCATGGGACCGATGCCTTCCTGGCGAAAACCGTTCATATCCTCAGTCTGCGCATAACCCGCCTGCCGGCCGGCACTCAGAAAGGCCTGGAACAGGGGGTTTTCGCAGGCGCCGGTCGCCACCCCCAGGGGGCCGCTGTCAC
>QIDL01000567.1 GCA_003228415.1 Gammaproteobacteria bacterium
GCCATCATCAGGCTGATATCATCCGAGCCCTGCTGAAAGGCCGGGATGCGCTTACACTGATGCCGACCGGTGGCGGTAAATCGCTCTGTTACCAGATTCCGGCGCTGGTGCGCGAAGGCGCCGGCATCGTTGTTTCGCCGCTGATTGCACTGATGAAGGATCAGGTGGATGCGCTCAAACAACTGGGTATCCGCGCCGCCTTTCTCAACTCCACCCTTGATTACGCCGCACTGAAAGAGACGGAAAAGGCTCTGCTCAACGGTGGGCTGGACCTCGTCTACATCGCCCCGGAGAGGCTCCTCACCGGGCATATGCTCAGCCTGCTGGAGCGGACGAAGATCGCTCTGTTCGCCATCGACGAAGCGCACTGCGTCTCCCAGTGGGGGCACGATTTCCGCAAAGAGTATCAGCAGCTCTCGATTCTGCACGAGCGTTTCCCCAACGTGCCGCGCATCGCCCTGACCGCCACGGCCGACCCGCGCACCCGAGCCGAGATTATCGAGCAGCTCAAGCTGCAAAAAGCCGAGGTTTTCATCAACAGCTTCGATCGCCCCAATATCCGCTACACTCTCAGCGAGGGACAGAATGCCCGCGAACAATTGTGGCGCTTTATCGAACGCGAACACCCGCGGGACGCCGGCATCATCTACTGCCTGTCGCGTAAAAAGGTGGAGAGCATCGCCGCCTGGCTGACGGCCAGGGGCCGCACAGCGCTGCCGTATCATGCCGGCCTGGCTGACGAACTTCGCCACGATCATCAGGAGCGGTTTCTCCGTGAGGATGGGCTGATCATCGTCGCCACCATCGCCTTTGGCATGGGCATCGACAAACCCGATGTGCGCTTCGTGGCCCACCTCAACCTGCCGAAAAGCATCGAAGCCTATTACCAGGAAACAGGCCGGGCGGGACGCAACGGCGAACCCGCCAACGCCTGGATGGCCTACGGGCTGCAGGATGTGATCACCTTGCGCCTAATGATGCAGGGGGGAGACGCCGCAGAACAGTTCAAGCGGGCTGCTCACCAAAAACTTGAGGCGATGTTGGGCCTGTGCGAACTGACGACTTGCCGCCGTCAGGCGCTGTTGAGCTATTTTGGCGAGGACTACGGGAAGCCGTGCGACAACTGCGACAACTGCCTCAACCCACCGCAGACCTGGGACGGTACCGAAGCATCGCGGAAGGCGCTGTCCTGTGTCTACCGCACCGGACAACGTTTTGGCGTCAACTATGTAATTGATGTACTGACCGGCAAGGAAGATACGCGTATCCTCAGCAACCGACATGATCGGCTGACTACCTACGGCATCGGCAATGAACTCAGCACTGCGGAATGGCGTAGTCTTTTTCGCCAGCTCATCGCGCAAAACTATCTGCAAGTAGACATAGAGGGCCACGGAGCGCTCAAACTAGCAGACAAGTGCCGCGCCCTGCTGCGGGGAGAGGCGAACCTTGAGCTGCGTAAGTTGCAAAAGCCGGAAAAGACGAAAGGAAAAAGCAAAACCGCAAAACAACAGGCCTTGCGCCCACTCGACGAACCACTATTCGAGGCCCTGCGCCTGCTACGCCTCAAACTGGCCGAAGAGCAGGAGGTACCCCCTTACGTTATTTTCCATGACACGACCCTGGTCGAGATGGCCCGCAGCCGTCCCACCACCCCCGAAGAGATGCGCTATATCAGCGGTGTCGGCGAGCACAAGCTAAAGCGCTACGGCCAACCCTTTCTGGATGAAATCAACGCCCATCCGCTACCGGCGTTGCTCAGCAGTAATCTCAGTGACACGATCAACGTAACGCTCTCTTATCATCTCAACGGCAAAAACGCCGTACAGATTGCCAAACAACGCGACCTCAAACCCGCCACCATATACGGCCACTTTGCCGAGGCAGTGGCGCTCGGACTTCTGGCTCCCCGCGATATCCTGCCGCTGGATGAAAGCCAGTACGCGGAAATCGTCAATGCCATGGAAATGCTCGACACCCAGAATGAGCAAAGATTGAGCCCCGTCTATGAGGCGCTGGAAGAGGCGTATGACTATGGTGTCCTCAAGTGTGTGCTGGCCGGTTTGGGCGTCACCACTCCCTAGTCATGCCACCCATCTGCGGGCGTTGCGAAACAGGCGCAGCCACGGGCCGTCTTCGCCCCATTCATCCGGGTGCCAAGAATTCTGTACGGTGCGGAAGACCCGTTCAGGGTGGGGCATCATGATGGTAAAGCGGCCGTCGGCAGTGGTTAAACCGGTCATGCCAGCGGGCGAACCATTGGGATTGGCGGGGTAACGTTCTGTTGCCGCGCCCTGGTTGTCTACAAAGCGTAGCGCCACCAGGCCTGCCTTAAGCAGGTCTTCTGCGTGTTTACTGTCTACTTCCGCACGCCCCTCCCCATGGGCGACGGCGACCGGCAGGCGGGAACCCACCATCCCATCCAGGAAAATGGATGTCGTTTCGAGTACTTCCACCAGTGAAAACCGGGCCTCAAACTGTTCGCTACGATTGCGGCCGAAGCGTGGCCACTGGCCGGCGCCGGGGATCAACTCACGTAGCGCCGACATCATCTGGCAGCCGTTACAGATGCCCAGCGCGAAACTGTCAGCGCGGTTGAAGAAGCGCTCGAATTCATCCCGGGCGTGGGTGTTGAACAGGATGGATTTGGCCCATCCCGCGCCGGCCCCCAGGACATCACCATATGAAAACCCGCCGCATGCGGCCAGGCCATGGAAGTCTTGCAGACTCACCTGGCCGGACAGGAT
>QIDL01000327.1 GCA_003228415.1 Gammaproteobacteria bacterium
GTATCAGCCACCAGAGACGACTATCACGGCAAGTATGACAGTCCGGAAAAGGTCGAGCGGGTGCGCAACTTCCGCGGCCTTCGCGGTGTCCGCATCTTTGATGCCAGCGACCCGATGAATATTTCCCTGCTATCGGAATGGGCCTGTGATCAGGGTGACCCTTCCCGGGCCGTGCAAACGGGTGGTGGGACTCATCGCAACTACTACTCCGGCGGCAGATATGCCTACCTCGATAGCGCTCCGGATGACAGTTTTGTTCACCTGGAAAACGAATTCCGTCTTCACAGCAACTGCATACAGACCGTTGATCTATCCGACCCGGCCAAGCCGAAGTTCGTGTCCAACTGGTGGCTGCCCGGGCAAAGAGCGAGCGAACAACAAGCCTACCAGCGGTGGCGCTATGCCGGAGACCGAACCTCCTGGACCGGGCTTCACGGACCCATGTATGTGCCGGTGAAGGTGGAAGATGGCGGTCGCTATGGCTACTCGAGCTATGGTCACTTCGGCGTGTTCATTCACGATGTCTCCGATCCGGCCAAACCGTTACTGGTGGGCAAATTCGATCCTGCACCTCAGCCTGGCGGTATTGCCTTTCACACCGTCGATGTCACTCGACTGGACCGGGGTATCATCCTCGCCAGCCCGGAAACATTGAACCCGGACTGTAACGAAACCTGGCAGGATACCTATGTGCTGGATGTCAGTGATGTCACTCAACCCAGCGCCGTGAGTCGCTTGCCGATTCCGGCGCCTCCGGAAGAAGCGCCGTATACCACGTTCTGCAACAAGCGAGGCCGCTTCGGGACCCACAATCCCATGCACGCGAAGGCGCCGGGCAAAGCCCACCCGGATCTCACCTTCTATGCCTGTTTCAATGCCGGTGTGCAGATGTTCGACATCAGCAGACCCGATAGAGTAGTGAACGGCGGCTGGTTCATTCCGCCCCAGGCCGGTGAGCTTGATGACTTCGGCAGTTTCAATCGAGATGCGGACAACGTTTTTTTGTGGAGTGGGACCGCCGACTGATCTGGGCACCCACCAGCACCGGTCTGATTCAAAATGGGTTTCGAGGGCGGCTGGACAGATCGTAAAGATACTGTCAGCGTGTCGAACCACCCGCTCCAGTCATGGAGGCCAACTTCGAGGAGAATCCGATGTTCGTAAAATCGTCCGCCATTTTGATTGCAGCGCTTGGCGCGTTGATCCTGGCGTGCAGTCATGCCCGCGCAGCCGAATATCTGCTCTCGGAACAGGCGAAGTCGTTGAACCTGCCATTCTCAGAGGCGGTGCGGGTTGGGGATATGTTGTATCTGTCGGGGCAGCTCGGCATTCTTCCCGGGACCACCGAGCTTGCGCCCGGTGGCATCGAAGGGGAAACGCGGCAGGCGATGGAAAACATCAGGTCGGTTCTCGAGCGCTACGGCTCGTCGATGGACAAGATCGTCAAATGTACGGTGATGATCGCCGACATTGGTGAGTGGCCGAAATTCAACGAGGTATACGTCACCTTTTTTCCCGGCCCGAAGCCGGCCCGCAGTGCGTTTGCGGCGGCGGGACTGGCCTTGAACGGCCGGGTGGAGGTGGAGTGCTGGGCGAGCTCTGGCTGAGCGCGCTCCGGCGGAGCGCACGCGATCTATCAGGCGTGGCGCTCCCTGGCGATTTCCTCCACGGCGCCGATCAAGGTATCGACCTGAGCGCTGTGCACCATGATGTGCAGCGAGGCACGGTTCACGTCCCAGCCGATTTCCTTGTGAGTGACGTTGCGGATGTAGATGCGATGGCGTAGCCACAGCAGGTCGCTGACCTCGACCGGGTTCACTCCGCGCACCTTGAACGACACCAGGCCGCCGCACAGCGCAGGGTCGTCGGACACGTGCACGCTTACCCCGGGAATCCTGCGCAAGCCGGCGCGAGCGCGTGCTGCCATGTAGCGGTCGCGGGCCTCGATGGCTGGCGGTGTGATCTCGTTATGGAAATCCAGAGCCGCATCCAGCGACGCGCCTTTGGCGAAATTGAGCGAGCCGCGCATCTCGTAGCGAGCGGCGGTTTTGGCCTGATTGTTATAGGCCGTATCGGCGGCCTGCTCGCCGTACATATTCAAGCCGTTGACCGGACCTGAGTAGATGACGGGCCAGACCCGATCCTGGACGGCTTCGCTGACATAGAAAAAGCCCGTGAGCATGGATGCCATCAGCCACTTGTGGCCGGCGCCGGAATACATGTCGCAACCAAGCTCGCTGATGTTCAGGTCCATCATTCCCGGCGGATGGGCACCATCCACCAGGGTCAGGATGCCTTTCGAGCGCGCCAGCGTGCAGATCTCCTTGACCGGCATCACGCAGCCGTCGGTGTAGTTCACATGGCAGAAAGAGATCATCCTGGTGCGTGGGGTGATCGCGCGCTCGATTGCCTCCACCACCAGCGCCTGGTTCTCAGGTGGGTGGAAGCCGGGGTCCGAGAGGTCGACCACGACGGGCTTGATGCCGCGCCTTGCCGCGCAGAGATTGACCGGTTGAGCGCCGCTGGAGTGGTCGTGGTTGGTGTAGATGATTTCGTCACCGGGCTTGAAATCCACCCCGAGAGTGCCGAACGCCATCCCTTCCGTTGTATTGTTAGTGACGGCGATTTCGTTGCTCTTACAGCCGACGAAGGTAGCGAGCTTCTGGCGCAGCGCGGCTCGTGTATCCACCGTGTTGATGAACTTTGCGTAGCTGATGTAGTCGTAGTCGTAGGCGCGGATCGAAAC
>QIDL01000429.1 GCA_003228415.1 Gammaproteobacteria bacterium
CGACCCCATCACCCAGCAGGAACTGGCCAACATGGTAGGAGCATCGAGAGAAATGGTGAGCCGCGTAATCAAGACGCTCAAAGCAGAAGGCTATATCTCGATCTCCGGAAAACAAATTACCATCCTGTCCACTTTGCCCACCGCCCACTCGTCCTGAAGAGTCTGCCGCGCTACGATTCCCTGAGTCCGACGGGCTCCCGGCTGTATCGAGGCACGGGTTGATCAGGCTGCGCTTTTCCTCAGGTGGACCAGGAGCAGGGAAATTGCCGCCGGAGTCACCCCGGATAGGCGTGATGCCTGGCCCACGGTGGCGGGTCTGTACTCGGTCAGCTTCTGCTTGATTTCCGTCGACAAACCGCGCACGTTCATGTAGTCGAATTCCACCGGCAGCACGGTCGATTCGTTGCGGTGCTGGCGGGCGATCTCCTTGTTCTGGCGCTCGATATAACCTGAGTATTTGGCCTGTATTTCGAGCTGTTCGGCGACCTGGGGATCCGGGTGTCCCGGGCCCGCGCCGGGCAATGTCATAAGACCGGAGTAGCTGACCTCGGGCCGCTTGAGCAGGGCCATCAGGCTCGATTCTTTCGTCAGTCTTTGCCCCAGAGCATTGATCTGAGCCGTGGGCTCGACCGCAGCGGGGCGGATCCTGACCGACTTCAGCCGGGCCGTCTCGGTGGCAATGGCGTCACGTTTGATGTTGAAACTCCGCCAGCGTGCATCATCCACCAAGCCCAGTTCACGACCTGTTTCGGTCAGCCGCAGGTCCGCGTTGTCCTCGCGCAGCAGCAGACGGTATTCCGCTCTCGAGGTGAACATGCGATAAGGCTCATTGGTCCCCGATGATATCAGGTCATCGATCAGCACCCCGATGTAGGCCTGATCGCGGCGCGGCCACCACGGCTCTTTGAGTTGTACCCGCAGAGCAGCGTTGACGCCGGCTACCAGGCCCTGGCCGGCCGCCTCTTCGTAGCCGGTGGTGCCGTTTATCTGTCCGGCGAAGAATAACCCTTCGATGTGCCTGGTTTCCAGACTCGGCCGCAGATCGCGCGGGTCGAAATAATCGTACTCGATGGCATAGCCGGGCCGCAGGATAACCGCCTCCTCGAACCCTCGTATGGAACGGACCAAAGCCCACTGTACGTCGAACGGCAGGCTGGTCGAAATACCGTTGGGGTAGATCTCCCGCGTGTGCAGGCCTTCCGGTTCAACGAAAATCTGATGGGAGTCCCGGTCGTCGAAGCGCACCACCTTGTCCTCGATGGAGGGACAATAGCGCGGGCCGGTACCCTCGATTACACCTGCATACAGGGGTGAGCGATGCAGCGCAGCGCGGATGATGTCGTGGGTACGGGCGTTGGTGTGGGTGATGTGGCATTTCACCTGCCGCGGGTGCTCCGCGGCCAGGCCAAGGAACGAAAATACGGGGACCGGATCATCTCCGGGTTGCTCTTCCAGTATATCAGTGTCGATGGTTCTGCCGTCGAGCCTGGGTGGCGTACCGGTCTTGAGCCGGCCGACCTGGAAAGGCATTTCCCGCAAGCGCGCAGCCAGTTTGTTGGCCGGGGCATCGCCCAGACGCCCGCCCGGCGTGCTGGCCATGCCAACGTGGATCTTGCCTCCCAGGAAGGTGCCCACCGTCAATACCACGGCGGGCGCCTCGAACTCTATGCCCAGCTCCGTTGTCACACCGGTAACCGCTTCCCCGGATATGACCAGATCATTCACCGCTTGCTGGAACATAAACAGGTTGGGCTGAGCCTCGAGCATGGTCCTGATGGCGCGCTTGTAAAGACTGCGGTCGGCCTGCGCCCGGGTGGCGCGAACGGCCGGCCCTTTACGTGCATTGAGGGTCCGGAAGTGAATGCCGGCCCGGTCGGTGGCGCGGGCCATGGCGCCGCCAAGCGCATCGATCTCTTTTACGATGTGTCCTTTCCCAATGCCTCCAATTGCAGGATTACAGGACATTTGCCCGGCGGTTTCAAGATTGTGGGTCAGCAGCAGCGTGGTGCAACCCATGCGTGCCGCCGCCAGCGCTGCTTCGGTGCCGGCGTGGCCGCCACCAACCACAATGACGTCGAATTTACAGGGATATTTCATGAATCGAATTTTACAGCATTACCCAGGAGCCTGTCCGAGAATAGAAGCCGTAGCGAGGGGAAGCTCCTGGGCTAGGATAGTAGACTTGTAGCTCTCTGGCAGACCGTGCACAGCCGGACTAAGCTCCCGTCCTGGTCTTACCGAATGTCGAGATGATCGCGCAAATGTTTGGTTCCCTCGGCACAACGTCTAAACTTACAGGATTCTTATAGCGGGGCTTATAGTGGCGCATTCATTCGAACAAGTCTTAAATCGCGACAACACAGATTCTCTGCGACAAGCCCTGGATGCGGCGGTTGCACGGGTCAACGACGTTATAATTGGCCGAGATCGACCGATCCGTCTGGCATTGGCCTGCCTCCTGGCCAAAGGCCATCTGTTGATCGAGGACGTTCCCGGGGTCGGGAAGACGACACTGGCGCAAGCATTGGCCACCGCCCTGGGGCTCGATTTCGTGCGTATCCAGTTTACCAGCGACCTGCTGCCGGCGGACGTGATCGGGGTGTCCATCTATGACACCAAAAATGGGGAGTTCCGATTCCACCCCGGCCCAATCTTTTCACAACTTATACTGGCTGACGAAATTAATCGGGCCACTCCAAAGTCGCAAAGCGCCCTGCTGGAGGCCATGGAAGAACAGCAGGTAT
>QIDL01000314.1 GCA_003228415.1 Gammaproteobacteria bacterium
TGGTATCCCGGGGGCTGGCTCTACCGCAAGCCGCTGTCCGTCGGCGCCGGCAACGTCTCTTCCGATCTGTCGAGCTTCCCCGTCCTGGTCAGCATCCCTTCGGATACCGATCTGGCGGCCGATGCCCAACCTGATTTTGACGACATCCTGTTCACCGCCGCCGATGGCACGACCAAGCTGAGCCATGAGATTGAGAAGTACAACGCCACGACGGGCGAGCTGGTGGCCTGGGTCAAGGTGCCGACCGTCTCCTCGAGCGTGGATACGATTCTCTACATGTACTACGGCAATGGCGCGGTGGGGAGTCAGCAGGATGCGAGCGGCGTCTGGAGCAATGGCCACGTGGACGTCTGGCACTTGGCGGAAAGCGGCAGTGGTGCAGTCGGTGAGTTCAAGGACAGCACCGCGAGCAATAACCACGGCCGGGGCGGCGGCGGCACTGGCGGCAAAGTGCCCACCCAGACAACCGGACGGATCGGCAATGCGCAGAGCTTCGATGGTGGCGATTATGTAGACGTTGGCACGGGCATAGCTAGCCTGACGAATGCCACGTGGTCTGCATGGGTTCAACCAACTGCGAATAGCAACCAATCTGTAATTGGCAAATGGGTGACCGATGATGGCTGGCTTATTGCCACAGACGGATTCGGTGGGAGCGGCCAACTGGAGCTCGAGTCTCCAAACGATGAATTCTACAACTCTGCATCGAATGTGCCCCTTAGTACATGGACACGTATTTCCGTCACAGCCGACGGCACGAACGTAAGGTTCTATCTCGATGATGTGCTCGATGCCACCCGAACACAGAATTTCGCAATCAGTAATGCCGGCGTAAGCACATGGATTGGCTCCTTGCCGGACTTTGAATCCGGTTGGTATTTCCTCGGCATTATCGACGAAGTGCGCATCTCCAACGTCGCACGCTCCACGGACTGGATTACCGCCGACTACAGAAACCAGGGAGATCCGGCCAACTTCACCGCGTTGTGCGCCGAGGAGCTCGGTCCCATCGCCGTCACTTCTGCCGTGGCCGAGATCAACCCCAATAACGTGATCACGAGCTCCACCGCTAATGCCTTCAGCTACGACATCCAGGCGACGATTTCAGGCGGCGCCACGGGCGTAAACAGGATAGTGATCACGGTGCCGGGAAGCTTTGGGGCGCCGACGGTAACAGCTGTGCAGGTCGACGGGGTCCCGGTGGCCTATACCGACAATACCGTCGGCAATGCCATCAGCGTGGACCTGACGGCCAAGGTAACGACCAGCGGCAAACTCACCATTCTGTTCAACGCCGATGCCCCCGCCAGCCAGGATCTCACCGGCGTCAATTTCCTCTCCACCGTGGATGACTCGGGAACCGCCGATGCTGCCCAGTCAACGAGCGAGGGCAATGGCGATGGCGATGCGGGCGATGCCAACTCCTGGACGGTGACGACGACGGGTGCGTCCAGCGCTACGCTCTCGCGCTGGCCGCTAAATGAGACCTCGGGCACCGTTGCCGTCGATATCGGGGCCGCGCATAACGGTACCTACACTAACGGCGTGACGCTCAACCAGGCCGGGGCCTGCACGAACACGGACACCGCCGTGCATTTCAACGGCGAAACCGGCGGACAATACATCGTCGTCCCGCACCATGATGATTACCTGCTGGACACCGGCACCATCTCGTTGTGGGCCAATATCGATATGCTGCCGAACACGGATACCGAGCCGGAACACGTCCTGTTCTCCAAAGACTCGACCGGCTTCGATACCGGCGGCCATGTGGATATCCAGGTCTTGTCGGGCGGCGCAATTGAAATCCGGATGCAGAGTGCCACGACGAGTTACCGTGTTACCAGCGCCGCGATCACTGCGACCGACTGGTTTCACCTTGCCTTTAGCTGGGGTGCGGGCGGCATGAAACTCTACATCGACGGCGGCGCGCCGGTGACGGATCCGTACACCGGCGGCCTCGGAACGACCTCGGGCGGTATCGGCAACTACGAACCGATCACACTGGGTGCATCGCAATATCGATCGGACCCCGATTTTGGCATCACGCCACTCAAACGATGGATGCAGGGGTATCTCGACGATGTGCGCATCTATGGCAGTGCGCTGGGGCTTGCAGAAATCCAGGCGATCGCGGCTTGCGCCGGCACCCCCGCCGTAACCTCCACGCTGGCCGAGATCACCCCGAATGATGTCACCACCAGCTCCACCGGGAATGCCTTCAGCTACGACATCCAGGCAACGATCAACGGTGGCGACACGGGCGTGGATCGGGTAGCGATCACGGTGCCAGGAAACTTTTGGGCACCCACGGTCACCGATGTGCAGGTCGATGGCGTCTCGGTCGCCTATACCGACAACACCGCCGGCAGTGCCATCAGCGTGGACCTGACCACCAAGATAACGACCAGCAGCAAGCTCACGCTGCTCTTCACCGCCGATGCCCCCACCACCCAGGACCTCACCGGCGCGAATTTCCTCTCCACCGTGGATGACTCGGGAACCGGCGTTGCCGCCCAGTCCACGACCGAGGGTAATGGCGATGGCGACGCCGGGGATAACAATAGCTGGACCGTGACCACGACCGATGGCGGTGTTGTCAACCCCGCCGTTACTTCCACCCTCGCCGAGATCAGCCCGAATGATGTGGCCACGAACTCAACGGCCAACGCCTTCAGCTATGACATCCAGGCAACCATCGGTGGCGGCGATACAGGCGTGAACAGAGTGGCGATCACGGTGCC
>QIDL01000423.1 GCA_003228415.1 Gammaproteobacteria bacterium
GTCGACCTCCAGCGTGATGTAGGCCGTCATCGAATTCCCCGGCTGACGGTTCCCGTTCGGCCGCTGGAGTCACCTGGAAGCAGTGCAATCATGAAGTCCATTCAGCCGATCACATCCATCGTTTATCTTGGCCTGATACTGTTCGCTCTGGCGACGCTCCCGGTCGCCGCCACAAACGCCGACGAGGCCGTGCCTGTCAGCATTGTGATCAATCCATACGCAGGTGACCGGGCGGGGCTGGAGCGTGATGTCGATGCCGAAGCCATGACCAGAGGCGGGCTCGAAGCCATCATTACCGCCGCTGGTGGAAAAGTAGTCGGTACCCGGATCGTGGCGCTGACGACGGAAGACGAGCGCCAGTACGGGCGCTGGAACCGCTTCGGCCTGGCCAGCGGCCACCTGGCAGACATAGCGGCGGCAAATCAGGCGGCGGGATTTCTCAACCTGGGTCTTTACAACAACTGCAGTTCGCTGATGGGCATGCTGGGAGGGCTGCGTCATTCGGCCGAATCTCCCCAACGAGTCGGGCTGGTCTGGATCGACGCCCACGGTGACTACAACACACCGGAAACGACGCTTTCCGGCATGTTGGGCGGCATGCCGGTCGCCATAGCGGCGGGAGATGGCCTGATCCGCATGCGCCAGCAGGCCAGACTCGATATCGCCCTGCCCAAAGAGAACATCGTGATGGTTGCGGTGCGCGATACCGACCCTCTGGAACAACAGCGCATCGAGCGGGATCGGATTCCACAGATTTCAACGGAAGACGTGCGGGCGCTGTCGGAAAATCTCCATGAACAGATGCGCCAGCTCACCGAAAAGTCGGACATCGTCTACGTGCATGTCGATCTCGATGTGCTCGATCCCAGGGAGGTTTCCGGCCATCCGCTCACCGTCCCCAACGGCCCCACCGGAGTCGAACTCGGCGCAGCGATACGGGTCATGTTCAGCTATCCCAAGACTTCGGCCCTTGGAATCGCCTCCTATCCCCACGAGCACGACCCGGGGCAGTTGACCCTGAAGGCCATCCATCGCATGGTCGAAGGCGCCATTCGTGGGACTCGGGACCGTTCCTGAGCGCTGGGGACCTTAGCGTCCCTTCAGCGGCTGACCCCATCCATCCAGATAGCAAAGCTTGTCCACGGCGCGACGCGAAATGGGTCCATGCCCCCCGAGCGCCGGATAGCCAATGGGAAGAAACGCGCAGGTATACCAGGGATCGGGAATCCCCAGCAGGTCCCGTAGCGCCGTTTCCTGAAAACACAGCAACGTCGTCAACGTGCAGCCTATCCCTTCGACACGACAGGCCAGCATGACATTCTGTACCGCCGGATAAACGGAACCGCCACCGACCACGCTCGGCCGCCCCAGATCCGCATCGGTAATCGCCATGTTTTCGGGGTTGAAACAGAACACCAGGATAAGGGGCGCGTCTCCCATGTGTTCGCCCAGATGGTCCGCCGCCGCCAGCGTTCGTTTCTGCTTCTCGAGCACCTCGCCACTGAGGTGCTGCAGTCCTTGTCGTGCGCCGGCACCATATTTCTCCCACTCGATCCGGTACAGATCTCCGATGACGCGCCGTTGCGCCTCGTTCTGAACCACCACCACACGCCAGGGTTGGACATTACCGCCACTCGGAGCCCAGGCCGCGGCTTGCAGAATGCGATCGCGCACCGCATCCGGAATCGGGTCCGTACGCAATCGGCGTACGGACCTGAGTGTGCTCATCGCTCCATAGAGTTGTTCGGCCATGGGCTCAGTGTTGGTTGTCACAATATTGTCCTGGTTGACTTGCGTGAACCATCCGGGCTTCGGTGCCTCACAAATTAAGTTGCGGGACCAGTAAACGCCCTCATCAGAGCGTCTACAATGGTTTCCTGGGACATACTGCGCGATTAGAATGCCTGATTTCGGGGGAATGACATGACTGACCAATACGGCCACTTCGTCGCCGGTTCAATGCAGGCTGGCAGCAGCGGCCGTACGGCCGACGTCTACAACCCATCCACCGGCGAGGTGCAGACACAGGTCGCCCTGGCGGACGCCAGCGAGGTGGATCGCGCCGTCCAGGCATCCGTCGCCGCGCAGATCGAGTGGGCGGCAGTCAACCCACAACGCCGCGCGCGCGTGATGTTCAAGTTCAAATCCCTGGTGGAGGCCGACGCCGACAATCTGGCCCGCAAGCTATCCGAAGAACACGGCAAGGTCATCGCAGACTCCCACGGCGATCTGCAACGGGGCCTGGAGGTCATCGAGTTCGCCTGCGGCATCCCGCACCTTCTGAAGGGCGAGTACACCAATGGCGCCGGACCGGGTATCGATGTCTACTCCATGCGCCAGCCAATCGGTGTCGCGGCCGGAATCACCCCCTTCAACTTCCCTGCGATGATTCCCATGTGGATGTTTGGTCCGGCCATCGCCTGCGGTAACGCCTTTATTCTCAAGCCGTCCGAAAAAGACCCGGGCGTGCCGATGCGTCTGGCAGAACTGATGATGGAAGCAGGCGCACCGGAAGGGATTCTCAACGTCATCAACGGTGACAAGGAGGCGGTTGACGCCATCCTGACCCACCCTGATATCAGAGCCGTCAGTTTTGTCGGTTCGTCCGATATCGCTCAATACGTTTACGCGTTGGGAACCGCCAACGGCAAACGGGTACAGGCCATGGGGGGCGCAAAAAATCACGGCATCGTCCTGCCCGATGCGGACTTCGATCAGGCGGTGAATGACATCGTC
>QIDL01000113.1 GCA_003228415.1 Gammaproteobacteria bacterium
TCCACCTGTACATCAACTCGCCGGGGGGCTCCGTGAGTGCCGGGCTGGCGATCTACGACACCATGCAATACATCAAACCGGATATCAGCACAATGTGCATCGGACAGGCGGCCAGTATCAGCGCCTTACTTCTCGCAGGCGGCAGCGACGGGAAGCGATACGGTCTTCCGCACACGCGGATCCTGCTACACCAGCCACTCGGCGGCTTCGAGGGACAGGCCACGGATATCGACATCCACGCCAGGGAGATCCTGCAGATCCGCAAACGGATCGAGGGGATTCTGGCCAAACATACGGGACAATCGCCGGAGCGCATCCGGACGGACACCGAACGGGACTATTTCATGAGCGCCCGTGACGCCGTGGACTATGGGTTGATCGATGCCATTCGTGAGCACCGGGAAAATTTGCCCGATATCTGATAACACCGGGAGGGGTTACGTCTGACGGGTCATGATCACGCCGCAGCGCTTGCACTCGACTTTTTCGATAGCGCCACCGGCCCCGAACTCAAATGCCCTGTCGACCACACGAAAGTCATGGAATCCGAGCCAACACAGGAGACGGCCGAGCAGTGGGGTGAACATTGACATGTCAAAAGCCTCGCGGAAGCATGTGCTGGTGAACGTCAGGTACTCAATCAGAGGATCATCGCTATCCTGTGACTGTGCATCGTCGTTCATGCGCTCCATTCTCTCCTCTTTCCAGGTTCAGGTTTCACTTTCCCGTCCCTTGAGCCAGCGGACCCCGTCCACGATGAAAGAATACAGGTAGGTCAGGAAAAAGGCTGCCGCGATAAACAAGGTCACCGCTGGGATCAGCCATGCCACTATCAGCACAGCGTTAACCGCGCCAACCGCAGTGGCCGATTTGGCCCAGCTCCGAATGAGCGCGGGCATCCTGTAGGGTGCTTGCAACGATACGGTATGCAGTAGAAACAGCGGAATCAGTACACTCCCGGGCTCGAAACCCAGGGGTTGTTCCAGCAGCAGCGCAAACAGCAGGTGGCGCATGAGTTCATTGGTGGGTGAACCGCCTCCCGAGGCTGTTTCGGGGTTGAGCCGGGAGGTGGCACGGAGGATAACCGAACCCGCCGCGATGGCACTGGCGATCAGGATCATGCCGCCGAAATGTGCGCCGACCGCCAGCGCCAGGGCAACATGAGCGACGGCATCACACACATTATCAAGGTCGGCACCGAACCGGCTGCGGATATCCAGTTTGGCCGCGAGAATGCCATCGAGGTCGTCCATGACATTGTTGAAGATGATTAACGGGATGACGTAACGGTAGCCATCATCGAAGAACAGTACTGCCAGGGGCAGCACTCCGAGAATCGATGTTACGTTTGCCAGGTTCCGGTAAAGGAAGTTTTTCTGCACTTTTTCCATCTCTATCGGCACATCGTGGTGAATTCAGTTAAGCCGCCGGACCGCGAAAACAGTTGCGCCCTGCGGGTGTTCAGCTTGCCTCCGGTTCAAGCACGAAAAAATGATTTTCCAGCTTTGGGAACGAGATTCCCAGCGCCTTGAATAAATGATTGATCCATGGATTCCCCAGTCGCATGGCCCAATAGGCCAGAGGGCCAACAATCCCCAGCATCTGAAACGGTTCCGGCACGAGCCCCTTCCATTTTTTGATCAGTTCACAGCCGATCTGCATGAGGACGTAGGGCTCATTCCGCTCGCTCTGCCGAACCGTCAGCCCGCATTGTTTGAAGATCCGCCGGTAATCCTGTACGGATCGATAGACCACCGGGTAGTCACCTCCACGCCTCTCGGTCTTGCCCCGGACAGTGGATTCACGGCACAGGATGATCCCGCCCGGTTCGAGGTGTGTTACCAGCCGTCGCAACAGAGCGGTCACGTGTTCTTCATCAAGGTACATAAGCAAGCCACCGAGGAAGACCACGCGGTGGTACCCTTCAGGTTCGAACGACAGGACATTGCCAAGCACGGGGCGAATATTCGGGTACGGAGCACACCGTTCCTCCAGTGCCTGGTAAAGCGCGCCACTGCCCTCGACGGCGACCACACTGGAGAAGCGCTGAGCAAACGCCTCGGCCCAATAGCCGACGCCACACCCCAGGTCGAGCACCTCACCCTTCGGATCAACATCGCGAAGCAGCCGCTTGACGATTCCGGATTCCGCCCGGAAACGATAATGGCCTGCGCTCGCCGGAAAACCAAAGCCGTCCATCATATACGGACCGAGTATCGAGGCTTTAACCCCTGACCAATACTGATCGACGGCTGTGTGATCGATCTCAGGCAAGCGTAGGCACCGGCTCGGTAATGACAAGCGAACGGCCCGCGGCGGAACGGCGACCGCCAAACAACTCTTCCGCTGCGTCCAGATCCGCCAAAGTATCGATTTCGTACCATCGGTCTGCGTCGAAGAAGACCGCGTCGAATGCGAGCGAACCGTCGGCAACCATATCGGCGAAAACAGCTTCGTAATACACTCCGAGCCTGCCATCTGACACATAGTCGCTCAACCGTTCTTCCATTGTCTGCCAGGTTTTCAGCGACAGGCTGTAGAGGTTCACCGTTTTGTAGCGGGGCGCAGCATCATGTGGCTCGCAGTCGGGGTGGAACGCTGCAACCCGGTTCCCGGAACCGAGTGCCACCGTGGTGCCATTCATCCAGGGACGCAGCCTGGAAATCGCGATCCGGTCCGGATAGAGCATGTCATCCAGCATCCTGGCTTCGAAAACCAGATCACTTTCCA
>QIDL01000200.1 GCA_003228415.1 Gammaproteobacteria bacterium
GTTTGACAGGGAAAGGTTGGGTTGGACTCAGGTACTCACCGGGTACCGCTCCCTGCTGCGGGACAGGGCGTTCCTCCACAGGAAACAGCGGCCTTCCCGTCTGCCGATCCAGTACGAACGTCATACCCATCTTGGTGACCTGGACCAGGGCTTGCTCGGTTCTGCCTTCGATGTCGAGGTCCACCAGAATCGGCTGGGCCGGAACGTCATAGTCCCAGACATCGTGGTGAACGGTCTGATAGTGCCAGACCACGGCACCGGTGGCGGCATCGAGGGCCACCACCGAACTCGAGAAATGGTCCTGGTCGCCGTTGCGGTCACCCCCGTAGTAGTCGGGAGACGAATTACCGGTGGGTACATAGACCAGCCCCAGTTCCTCGTCGACGGATATCACCGACCAGACATTGGTGGTGCCAGCGACGTAGTTGCCGTTCGCATCCTTTTCCGACGAGCCGGGGGCTACCGGGTTCCAACCCCAGAGAAATTCGCCGGTGACCACATCGTAGGCGCGAACTACTCCTGAAGGCACATCGCGGCGCTGACTGTCGGCCACCATGGCGCCAGTAATGAGGGTCCGACCAATGATCGCGGGAGGACTGGTGACGTTGTATTCGATCGCCTTATGTTCGCTCAGGCCGGCACTGAGATCGATGTCTCCGCCACCGGCGAAATCCGCGCACCGTTTGCCGGTTTTTCCGTCGAGCGCCACAATTCGACCGTCGAGCGTACCCATGATAATTCGGTGACTGCAGGGTCCCGTTGGGGAGTCTGCATCCTGCCAGCTGCTCACAGCGCGGCAGTTGGTGAATACCTCACTCGAGGTATCCACTTCGGGATCGAACACCCATTTTTCAGCCCCCGTTTGCGGATCCAGTGCGAACACGCGGTTGAAGGGCGTGCAGTAGTAGATCGTATCGTTAACCATGATAGGGGTGACGATGAATGTGGTTGGACGCCCAGCGAGGGCCTCCTCGTACTCTAATTCGGTGTTCAGCTCGCCGGACCGGAAATCGCCCGAGCGGTGCTGCCACGCGACCGTAAGACGATTCACGTTCTCTCGGGTGATCTGATCTGCCGGGCTGAATCTGCCTCCACCCGGTCTCCCGCCATAGGCAGACCAGCCGAGATCCTGCTCGATCGCCGACGATCCGCGTTTTTCGGCGGCGTGTGCGCCGGAAGCGGGCATGGTCAAAGCCATGATCAAAGTCGGAACGACGAGATTTGCCAGGACCTGTCGTAACAGTGCGCGGTCGGTTCGTGGCATGAAGTCTCTCCTTCTCGACCTGAAGACCATAGTGTAGTTCAACGGGCTGGAAGCAGGTTCTGCGACAGGCCCGGACGTCGGCCCCAGTCGGTTTCGTTGTATTGCGCTGCCAGATAGTCGATGAGTACCTGCTCCTGGGCTTCTGGAATCATCCAGAGGTTCTGAGTTCGTTGCATCCAACGAATCGTCGAGCGCCAGAATCGGGCATCCCCACGCTGGGCGGTGACAAGTTTATAAGAGTGACAGGCGCCGCAGTGGGCGCTCGCGAGTTCCCAGCCTTCGGCGATGATAAGACCGCTGGTTGGATCGATCTCCTGCGATTGTGCGTGAGTCGTGACAGACGCCAGCAGATATGCCAGAACGGAGAATTTCTTCATCAGACAGCCATCACCGCGATGCGATGAGTGGCATTGTTGAGGTATCCCTTCGGATTCCAGCCAGGCACCAGCATGGGTTGGCTGAACCCGGCCGCGTCGGTGGCCCTGGCCCAGATTTCGTAGTAGCCGGGCCCTGGAAGTACCACCTCGGTTCGAAAGCTCTGCCATGCCAGCCGGTTGGCGGGACTATCCAGCCGAGTCGACTGCCAGGATTGGCCGAAGTCGATCGAGGTTGCGACCGAAGTGACCGCGCGGTCTCCCGCCCAGGCCTTGCCTCGCACAGCGAAAGGTCTGCGGCTGTGAACTTCCACCCCCGATTCCGGAAAAGTAACAAGCGATTTCACCGGCATGCTTTCGATGATGCACATGTCTGCGTCAGCCACAGACATGCCGGGGGCAACCGGATGGCAGGGGACCCGGTACGAGGTGCCGGTCATCTTCGCCCCGTCGTGAATCCGATCCCGGACGAGAAGCCCGGTCAGCCACTTTCCGGACACCGATGCCGGCCAGCCGCCGCAAACCAGGCGCAGCGGGGCGCCGTGCATGGGCGAGATGTCCTGACCATTGATGGCGAATGCAATCAGGGATTCGTCTTCGAGCGCCTTGGCCATAGGTACGCCCCGGGAGATGACCGGCTTGTTCGGATCTCCCGAGAGGTGGCGATCGGCGCTCTGAAAGCCCAGATAGATAGCGTCTCTCTCGATACCGCAGGTTTCGAGCACGTCCCGTACACGAACTCCGGTCCATTGTGGCGCGCCGATGGCTCCGGTAGACCACTGATTGCCTGGTACTCGAGGACGAAACTCCGCGCGGCCATTGCCACCGCATTCGATCTGCAGCTGGTAGGTGTGAGAGGCGAACTGCTGTTTCAGATCGGCGATGGAAAACGTTCGCGGTGTGCCACAGGACTCGCCGGATACTTCCAGCCTCCAGGTGTCGGGTTGCGTATCCGTCGGTGGCAGGCCGTTGTTACGAATGAACAACCGCGACTCGGGAGTGATCGCGTCGTCCAGCAGATGTGCCGGAGTTTCGGCGTTGAGGGGTCGGTCGTTGAGCACTCTGAGTTCGCCAGCCAGGGTCTCGAGGGC
>QIDL01000432.1 GCA_003228415.1 Gammaproteobacteria bacterium
TGCGGTAGGGGGTGTATTCAACCTCATCCCGTTGAAAAACTACAACGGCCTGGAGATCGGGTTTCAGACCAACCAGGCAGACGGCGGCTGGAGTGAAAATGCCTTCAGCGCGCTGGCGGGTTACGACGGCGATCGCGGCAGATTTGTCACAGCGGTCGAATATCGTACGAAGGACCGGCTGAGTTTCTTCGATCGAAAAGAATATTCTCTGGGAGCGGCTTCCTACTCGAGCAATCCCTGGCCGGGCAACTACCGCGTCGCCAACCGGGATATTACCGGGGCCATCACCGGCACTCAATTTCGAGCAGACCCGGGATGCGGACTGAACAATGACGTTACCGCGGCAGATGGCAACAGCCCGACCGACATCAAAGAAGCCGGTGTCCTGGGATCCCGTCAAGGCCAGCTGCGCTTCGGCCGTTGTCGGTGGGAATTTGGCCAGAACTTCGACTACCTGGATGACGTCGAAACCTTCACCACGGCAACGACCTTCGAGTACGAATTCAGCCCCAGCCTGCGCCTTTCGGGTGAGTTCGTGTACGGTCGCAGCATCGTCTCCTCCCGCGGTTCTCCCTCCAACCCAGGTGGCCGCGCCGGTGAATTGCCAGCAATCCCGGGAGAAAACCCCGGCAATCCGTATCGCGCCATTTACGACGCCAATGTGAATGGTTTCTATGATCAGGGCGATGGCGATCTGTTGTTGTTCGCCCAGGACGCCAATGGCGACGGCCTGCCGGATCGAAATCCCGGCGTCGATCTGGACGGCAATGGGATGGATGACGTCATCGTCATCGGGGACGAAAACAATCCCAACGGCGGTATCGCATTCAACGAAGATGTCATGATCCGCGTGGGCGGCTATCGTCCCGTCGGCTACCCGTTTGTCGGTCCGACGCGCCTGAACAAGGACCGGACCAGTAACGGCGCCGGAGAGCAGGACAGCAACGCCTTCAGAATCGTCAGCCAACTCGATTTCGATATCAGCGAAAGCTGGTCCGGCTGGGCGAACGTGGTCTACCATGAAAACACCTACAAAGGCGGCGGTAGAAGTGAATCCTTGTCGGGTCTCAGCGCCGGTCTTACCGGAACACTGCTGGCGCGTGATCTAGCCACCGCGAGTTCCAAGCCGTCCTGGTTCAACCCGTTTGCGACCATGAATTTCGCTTGTGTCAACCGCGACTGTTCCGGTGGCAACGAGCAGACAGACCCTGACCAGATCAACTTCGCCGAGGTGTGGGATCAGATCGCCTTCGAAGAACCCACGGTCGCCGAAAACACATTGACCGTTCTGGAAACCATTGTCACCGGGGATCTGTTCGAGATCGGCGGCCGCTCGGTGGGGATGGCTGCTGGCGTGAACTGGCGACGGGAAGAACTCAACGTCGATACCGGTCCTCGTGACAATGCCCTGGACCTGTGGATCGGCATCGGCGGGGCGGACTTCAAGACGGACCGCAAGACCACGGCACTGTTTGCCGAATTCAACTTTCCGCTACTGGATACTCTGGATGTGGACATGTCGATACGGACCGAGTTCGTCGAGGATGATTCTACTTCAAATCTGGACAATACCAACTACCGGATTGGCGCACGCTGGGCGCCAATCGAGCAAGTGGCACTCAGGGCCTCCTTCAACACCACGTTCATCGCACCGGGCCTGGACCAGTTGTTCAACCCATCGTCGCTGCAGGGCCTGTCGCAGACCAACGACGTGTTCCTGGGTGATCAGGCATTCACAGCCAGAACGACCGGTGGTACGGCTACGCTCACGCCCGAGGAAGCGGATATCTACAACATCGGTTTCAGCCTGATCCTGCTCGATGGCGCCTTCAGATTCGATTTCGACTGGATGGACTTCGACTTCACAGACCGGATCATCCGACCCACGGCCCAGGAAATTCTGGATGCCGATTCGGCCAGAGCAGCGGCGGCCGGATTCGCTTTCACTCCTGCGGGCCTGGCTGGCTGGGTGGACAGCGGGATGGCCGATCCGGGGATCATCAGATCTCAAGCCGAAAACGCGCTGCTGCTGGTGACCACCGATCAGTTCAATGCCCGGAGCATGAAGTGGCGGGGTTTCGATATCTCCACCAACTACCTGTTGCCCTGGACCCAGTTTGGCCAGTTCGACATCGGTCTCGATGCCACCTTCACCGACACATATGAGTACACGAGCTTCACGGGTGTAGTCACCAAGGGCGCGGGTAACCGTAATAACGGTGTAGCCGCGGTGCCGCCGACACCTAAGTGGAAGGCCAACCTGCGTCTGGGCTGGAACAATAGCAACCATCGTGTGACCGTCTATGGCCGCTATATCAGTACCATCGATGAGGTCCGGGACGGCGATCCCTTCGCGAGCAACAGTCCTGGGACCAGAGCGTTCTTCGCCAGTCTGGGTGTCACCAATCCCAGCCATGATTCGCTGCCCAGCTATACCAGCTGGGATATTCAGTATGCGGTGACCTTCCGGGAACTGCTGTTTGGCGGAGATACCAACCTGCAGGTCGGTATCATCAATGTGTTCGACAAAAAAGCGACACCGCTGGTGACCCTGGGCGGATTGGAGACCAGCCTCTACGATCCTCGCAACCAGACCTGGTATCTGAGACTGAGCCAGAAGCTATGAGATCCAGCTTCTGATGACAATTGAGCCCCGGCTGTTGCCGGGGCTTTTTTTTGTGCGCCAGGCATGGCGCGTAGCGCCGTGAGTGGCGCTGTTCCCGAAGCT
>QIDL01000232.1 GCA_003228415.1 Gammaproteobacteria bacterium
ATCGAACTGGATGGCCGGGTCCAGGTGACGGAGCTGGCGCTGAAGGTTCTCCAGCCCTATCTGAGCAGGGTCGCCAATATCGAAATCGGCAGCGGCAGCACATCACTCATGGGGACTGTCGTTCGCAAGCCCGGCGTCCCGTTCGACTACCGGGGCGATTTCCGCATCGACAAGCTGCAACTGCTGGATGAGTCTCAGCACGAAACACTGCTGTCCTTCTCCGAGCTCAGTATCGACCAGCTGGCACTGACCCCGGGTTCACTGGAGATCTCGGAATTGAGTCTGCTCGAGCTCTATGCGCGGATAGAGATCGAGCGCGACGGTTCCACCAACATCGTCCGAACACTGGTCGATGAGCCCAACCCTGTGTCCGGCCCGGAAACCCTCACCGGCCCGTCTACCACCACGGCAGATGCCGAACCATTTACGCTGGTCATCGGCAAAGCCAGCGTCAACGATGCCAGCGCACGCTACACCGACCTGGCGCTACCGCTGCCGTTCGAAGCCAATATTTCGGCGTTGAGTGGCACCATTTCCACCCTGTCTTCGACCAGCTCCGACGCGGCGCGCATCGACTTCGAAGGCCAGGTGAACGAGTACGGCCGGGTCACCATTGGCGGCTCGCTGCAACCATTCGCCTTCGATGCGGAAACCGACATCGATATCTCCTTCGAGAACGTGAACATGTCCCGCGTATCGCCCTATACCATCAAGTTCGCCGGACGCAGGCTTGCCGACGGCCGGACCGATCTGGACCTTTCATACAAGGTGACCAACGGCACCCTGGAAGGCAGCAATCGACTGGTTATCCGGGATCTGGCGTTGGGTGAGAAGGTAGAGAGTCCCGATGCCATGTCTCTGCCGCTGGACCTAGCTGTCGCCTTGCTCAAGGATCCCAGCGGTATTATCGATTTCGACTTCCCGGTCAGCGGTGAGCTCCAGGATCCCCAATTCAGCTTTGCCGGTGCAGTGGGCAAGGCATTTTCAAACATCATTCTGAACCTTGTCACATCACCCTTCCGACTGCTCGGTAGTCTGGTAGGCCTGAAGCCGGAGGCTCTCGAAAGCGTTGCCTTCCTGCCCGGCAGGAGCGACCTCACTCCGCCGCAACGGGAGACTTTAGACCAGCTCGCCGAAGCGCTGACACAACGACCCCAGCTGCAACTGGAAATCCCCGCAGTACTGGATCCAGAGTCAGACAGGAAGGCAATGCAGACTGCTGGAGTAGACACTGAGATAGAACATCAACTCGCAACACAGACAGCCGATCCTGCAGAGGCGGCCTCACTGCTGGCTGAACGCCGTCGATCGGTCATCGAGCGGCTCTATGATACGGCCGGGCTCAGCCCAGGCCGGCTGGAATTGCAGCAGGTTCACAGCCCGACCGACACCGAAGGAACAACAAACCTGGACACGCTGGCTTATACCGAAGCGATGCGCCGGGCGCTCATCGAAGCCACCCCAATCAGTGCTACCGAACTGAGCACGCTGGCAGACGCTCGGGTTCAGTCGGTGATTGACGAGCTTTTGGCGTCAGGCGCCTTGTCCCTGTCCCGACTCACTCGAACCGATCAGATTACTATCGAGGCAGACTCGGATGAACAAATTGCCATGCCGCTCAATCTGTCGGTTGGTGAAGACTGAGTCGCTTCAGCGCATGATTGTGAGATACTGCAGGTCAGATGACGGTAGCAAGCAAACAGTCGTTCAACAAGGCACTCGATGAACTCGGCGAGATAACAGGCCATTCGACGCTCTCGGACAACGTGCAATTGCGGGCTCAGAAGATAAGCCTCGATACACAATTCAAGGCGGCGGAAGCTGCCAGCAGCGCGCTGGCAGCAAGCGGTTCTCTTGCTAACCACATCGCCGTGCTGCGTGGCCATCCGCGTGGTGAGGTTTCCGTGGCCAGTCGTCATGCCGAAATCTCGCTGTTGAGCTTTCTCTACCTGCGCTTTCACGATGAAGACCGCGCACCCGCCATGCGGTTGGCACCGGAGGAACGTACCGCAGCAGCCGGGTTTTTCCGCACCAGAGACGATCGCTGGGTCTACCTGCACCCAGGTTTTCCTCACAACACCGAAGGGCTGCTCAATCTGCTGGGAACGGAAGACATACGCGACGCCGTTACCCGCGAAATCTCACAGCGCACGGCCGCTGAGTTGGAGGACGCTATCGGCCAGGCCGGACTGTGCGGCGCCATGGTTCGAAGTGCCCGGGAGTGGGACGACTCCGAACCCGGCAGACAACTGGCGGAGCGCCCGGTGGTGGAAATCACCCGGGTCGGGGATAGCCCCGCCGAGCCTTTTCCGAAGGATCTGGCTCGACCGCTCCACGGCATCAAAGTGCTGGACCTGACCCGAATTCTCGCTGGGCCCACCTGTGCCAGAACCCTGGCGGCCCACGGTGCCAATGTGCTGAGAGTGGGGGCTGCGCATCTCCCCACCATTCCCTTGTTTGCCGCCGATACCGGCCTCGGGAAACGCGCCTGCAATCTGGATCTCAGAAACTCAATCGATGCCAGGACGCTACAGCAACTGGTTAGCCAGGCGGACGTTTTCTCCCAGGGCTATCGAAGCGGTGCGATGGAGCGTCTGGGATTCGGTCTCGATCAGGCCATCGCCGCCCGGCCCGGCATCGTCTACGTTTCCATAAACTGCTACGGCCACGAAGGGTCCTGGCGTACCAGGCCCGGCTGGGAGCAGCTGGCCCAGACAGTAACC
>QIDL01000296.1 GCA_003228415.1 Gammaproteobacteria bacterium
ACACCACCCTCCTGAGAGCCGAGTGCTGGCAATCCCTGGATGAGCTGGATGAGGAACCAGTAGCCGAGCATGAAGATGGCCGGCACGCCGATGGTGGTGATGTAGAAGCCAAGGAAAATCAGGGTGTTGACCCGGACGCGCGGAAACAACAGAGCGTAGGCGCCCATCACGCCGCCAATCGCGCCGGAGGCTCCCACCATCGGCAGGGTGCTGTTGGTGTCTGCGATGATCTGTGCGGCGGCGGCAGCGAGGCCGCAGAGCAGATAGAAACCGATGAAGCGGCCGGGACCCATGACGTCCTCGACGTTGTCCCCGAACACCCAGAGAAACCACATATTGCCGATGATGTGGAACCAGCCGCCGTGCATGAACATGGAGGTGAGCAGCGACAGGGGACTGCCGCGGCCGTCGAGTCGACAGACCAGTCTGTCGGATAGTGCCTGGGTAGTGCCCGGTTCGATGGTGCCGAGCAGATCGCCGGGAATCAGGCCATACAGGCACAGCGATTCCGCCATCGGCTGCGGCGCACCCATACCCTGCAGGAGCAACCACACCAGGGCGTTGATGGTAATGATTGCGACCGTGGCAACAGGAGGCCGGATCCGCGGATTGTCGTCTGAAAGAGGAAACATCGCTCAGGGAAGGTCGTGTAGATCTGACCAGTCCACCCAACTGCGCCTGCCATAGGATTTGATCATCGAGCGTCGGATCAACGGATAGTGGACCACATCGGCTTGATTGCGCTCCCCGCCCACCAGATAGAGCAGGTCGGCTTCGGAATCATTGTGCAGTGCGTGTCCAGGGGAGGGTGTGGGAAAGCCCATGAAGTCGCCCGTCGTCACCTCGAATTGAGACTCGCCGATGCTGGCAATTCCCCTGCCTTGAAGTATGTAGATAAACTCTTCATCGGAATCGTGGTGGTGAAACTGGGTGCTGTCCTTCCCCGGTTCCAGCCGGATCAGGTGTATGCCGATTTTTGCAAGCCCGGCCAGGGTGCCGAGCGTTCGGGTCATGCGGATGGCGTCGCTGTTGAACTGATGCTGGTGTCGGCGTTCTGCCATGGCATCGATTTCAGTTCTGGAGATCCGCATCATGTCAGCTTGCCGATGATCCTGGCCAGAGCCTTGCAGAGCCGGGTGTTCTGCGCCTTGGTGCCAACGGAGATACGCAGCTTGTCCTCGAGCAGGGGCGTCGCGAAAAATCGCACCAGGATGTCCTCGGCCTTGAGCGCTCGATAGATCTCCTCGGCACTCGCTGAGAAGTCCAGGGGTACTTCGGCGAGCAGAAAGTTGGTCTGGGAAATCCCGACCTGGAAGCCCATTTTGATCAGCTCTTCTCTGAGCAGGCGGCGGGCTGCGCGAACCTGGCGCCAGGTTTCTTCGGCGTAGGCCCGGTCACCAATGGCGGCTTCCCCGAGCGTCTGGCTGATCTGATCGACATTGTAGCTATCGCGGGTCTTGTTGATGATCGGTTCGATCAATTCCGCGGCACCGATGAGATACCCCAGCCGCAGCCCAGCGAGGCTATAACCCTTGCTGAACGTACGCAGTATCAACAAGTTATCAAAAGCATTGATCAGCCGTACCAGATCGTAGCGAAGGGCCGGATCGACGAAGTCGACATAGGCTTCGTCGACCAGCAGCACGCCTTGAAAATCGTTGGCCAGGCGGCTGATGCGATCGGCATCGAGCAGCGTACCCGAGGGTGCGTGAGGATTCACGATGCAGGCCAGATTGACCGCTGCTTCGTTCAGCTGGTGAGCGAAATCTCTAGGTATGTCCCAGGAATCACCGAGAGGCGCACTGAAAATTTTCGCGCCCTGAATTTCGGCCAGTACCGAGTACAGCGAGTAGCTTGGCTCCAGCATCCCGAAACATCTGCCGGGCTCCACGAAGGTGGTCAGCGCCAGACGCAGCCCCTCATCGCCGCCGTGGGTGATGACAATATTGTCCACCTCCATTTCATGGAGTTCGGCAAGTTTCTGCCTGAGGTCGTTGGCGGTTGGCGCGGGGTAGCGTCGCAACTGGTCGACGCCGAATGCGGTCAGGGCGATTGCGACCGCAGGGCTGGGTGGGAATGGATTTTCGTTGGTATTGAGTTTGAGCACCTCTCGGGAATCTGGTTGCTCGCCCCACTGATACGCCGTCATTCGGCGGATATTGTCCCGTTCGTAACTCATCTGGTTGCGGATAACCTCTTTTTTACTCTCGATTGCTCGACGTGCGCTGGGAGAACTGCTTGAGTTCAACCGCTCTGGCGGGTTTCGTCAATGGCCTCGTTGCGATCTTCGGGTGGCTGACCCTCAGCGGGTCCGAGCAGATGGGCCATCCAGGCGCTGGTGGGGTTTGCCTGCAGCGCGATTTTGGCGGTCATGGTCAGAGGTACCGAAAGGAACATGCCGATCGGACCTAACAGCCAGCCCCAGACGACCAGAGAGATAAATACCACCAGTGTGGATAGGCCGAGCCCGCGACTCATGAACCGTGGTTCGATGACGCTACCCATGCCGATGTTGATTACCACGTAGCCCCCGGTAGCAATCAGAGCAGGCCCCGGGCCGAGTTGGATGAGCGCCAGTAGCACCGCTGGCACCGCGGCGATGATCGAGCCAATGGTGGGGACGTAGTTCAGCAGGAAAGCCAGTAGTCCCCAGAGGATCGGGAAATCCACACCCAGCAGGACCAGGGTGATGCTGACGAGTATGCCGGTCGCCAG
>QIDL01000020.1 GCA_003228415.1 Gammaproteobacteria bacterium
GTCCGGGATTGCCGCTGGCAAACGGTGCGGCACTCGCTACCGGCAAAAAGACCGTGGTCATGCATGGCGACGGTGGCTTCATGGTGCATATCGGCGAGCTTGCGACCACGGTGCAATACAATCTGCCGTTGGTGATCTGTGTATTTACCGATGGTGGCTACGGCGTGTTGCGCGGCATGCAGAATCAAGGGTTCGAGGGCCGATTCACCGGCGTCAATCTGGCGACTCCCAACTTCACCACTGTCGCCAGAGGCATGGGGATGGCGGCGGAATCGGTCGCGAGCGCGGACCAGTTCGAGGCCGTGTTCGAGCGAGCCATGGTGGCGGATGGGCCGGTGTTGCTCGATATTGATATGTCGAAGTTACAACCCATGCGCGGTTCGATACTCAGAGAGTTCAGTCAGCCGGCCTGATTTTCGATTTTCGTCCTGGCTCGTATTGCTATGTCCCGGAAGACCAACTGCAGGTGATTCTGAACAGCTCAGGTTGATACGGGCGGCGGCATCCACTTATGCTGTTCGGGTCGTGGTGCGTCAAGGGAGCGCTTACGTTGCAGAATATCCGAATTATCATTGCACTTTTTGTCGCCTTCGCAGTGGCCGCTCCGGCCATGGCGGGGGACCTTCCCACAGCCAAGCCGGAACGGGTTGGCATGTCCGCCGAGCGGCTGGAGCGGATCGGCGAGATTGCTCAAGGCTATGTGGATGAAGAAAAACTGGCCGGGGTCATCACCATGGTCGCCCGTCATGGCAAGCTGGTGTACTTCGAATCCGTGGGCACGCGTGGTGCGGATGATTCACGCCCGCTCGAGACAGATGCGCTGTTTCGACTTTATTCCATGTCCAAACCCATCACCGCTGTCGCCGCCATGCAGCTCTATGAGCAGGGCAAGTTTCAGCTCTCCGACCCGGTTTCGAAATTCGTGCCCGAGCTCGCGGAGCTGTCGGTACTCAATGAAGAGGGCGAGCTGGAACCGGCCGAAGACGCCACCATGCAGCAGCTCCTGACGCATACCGCAGGCTTTTCTTATGGATTCGATCCCGATGATCCGGTAGACAAGCTGTACCGGGATGCCCGCGCGCTGGGGGTGGAAGATCTCGATGATTTCGCTGCAACACTCGGCGAATTACCGCTGAAATACCACCCCGGCTCCCAGTGGCACTACAGCGTGGCGGTAGATGTTACGGGGCTCATCGTAGAGCGGTTGAGCGGTCAGCCGTTTGATGAGTATCTCGACGAGCACATCTTCGAACCGCTCGGTATGACCGACACCTTTTTCTCGGTGCCGGACGATGAGTTCGAACGCTTTCTACCGAATCATCGCTGGGATAAGAAAGCAAAGAAGTTGAAGACTCTGGGGCCCGACTCGTTTTCGCGATTTCAGAACGTCACCATGTTCTCTGGGGGCGGCGGTCTGGTGGGCACAGCGATGGACTACATGCGCTTCGCAGAGATGCTCCGTCACGGCGGTAGCCTCGATGGAGTGCGGATCCTCAGCCCGCGAACCATCGAGTTCATGACCATGAATCATCTGCCCGCGTCGATCGGTTCCGGTGGTAGCGGCGAGACCCCGGGTCTCGGTGGTCGCGCGCTCAACGGCTTCGGTTTTGGCCTCGGCTTCGGCCTGGTCACCGATGTGGCTGCTTCCGGCGTCATGGGGTCCGTTGGTGAGTACAGTTGGGGTGGCGCCGCGGGCACGATCTTCTGGGTGGATCCGGTGGAGGACTTCGTGGTCGTTGCCATGATTCAGCTCATGCGTTCGCCGTGGCCGCTACGTTCGGAGCTGAAGGTGGCTGTGAATCAGGCGATCATCGGTGACTGACAGCAAAAAGTCAGGAGAGGATGATGGTTGATTCGGTGCCCGCAGCGACGCTGGCCTCTGGCTCCGATCCAACAGCAGGACAACTCGTGGTGCTGGAGCACAGCTCACGAATCCTGGCGGACAACCCGTTGGGCGATCCTCATGTCCGCTCGTTTCCGGTCTGGCTGCCTCCTCAATATCACAAGCGCCGTTCGCAGCGGCGTTTTCCGGTGTTGTTTGATCTGGTGGGATATACCGGCACGGGCTGGTCACACACCAACTGGCAGAACTTCTCGGAAAATCTACCGGAACGGCTGGCTCGTTTGAATCGTGATCGGCGCATGGGACCTGCGATCGTTGTTTTCCCGGACTGTTTCACCAGCCTTGGAGGCAACCAGTACATCAATTCCAGTGCCATTGGCAGGTACGCGGACTATCTCACTAAAGAGTTGATTCCCTTTGTCGATGGCGAGTTCCGCACGTTGGCCGATCGAGGGCATCGCGGCTGCTTCGGTAAATCTTCGGGCGGCTATGGTGCGATCGTCCACGGGATGCGCTACGCAAAATACTGGGGGGCGGTGGCCGATCACTCCGGAGACGCCTACTTTGATTTCGTCTATCGTAGCGATTGGCCGAACACGCTCAAAGAGCTGGCGAAATATCGCGCTTCGCCGCAAAAGGAAGGGCTGTATGACGTGCAACGGGCAACCGCCCGTCTGACTCCAGGACACGATGATGGGCGGGTCCGCCGCTTTCTGGGTGCATTCAAGGCAAAGGACAAACCGAGCGGCTCGGAAGTGATGTGCCTGATGAATCTGTGCATGGCGGCAACCTACGATCCATCACCAGCGGCACCCAATGGGTTTCGCCTGCCCTTCGACCTCGAAACCGGTGAACTCATCGAGTCGCGTTG
>QIDL01000249.1 GCA_003228415.1 Gammaproteobacteria bacterium
TGATGCCGTGCAGTGGAATAACGGCGACAGCGCCAGACTTCGGAGAGTCGGAATGCGCTGCTTGGAGCCCGCAGTATTCCCGGATCTCTTCCTTGCTCAACTCCCCGCCATTGGCTTTGAACTTGAGCACGTCCAGCACGTCCAGCAGCCGGGATGCCTCCATCGCCCAGGGCGTCGAGGCCACATAGCGAAGAATGCGCGGGTACTTGAATGCCTTCTGGCGCGCATCAGGACCGATATCGACACCCGATGACCACGTTTCTGTAATGCTGTCTGCAGATACCGAGAAGGGGAGATCCACACTTGCTTTGTCTTGGCTCTTCCATTGTGACTCACACACAGCGCGCCTTTGGCCTGAATCGGGGAAATCTTCATTCATAATCTCGTCTGCCATGCAACGGTTGATAAACTCGTCTTTTCCTTCGGAATCAGTGGGTTTCGGGAGCGGCATCGTCTTTTCCGTTCTTGGGTTGCCCGTTGACGAATAACTCCACCTGGTCGACTGGCATCGCCGCGGGTTGTCGACTCATTCCAGAAGGCTCTGCGGGATCGCCGGCAGGAACCATGTTCAACGGCATCAGATACGTATCACCCTGCTCACCGATGCTGTTCATGTTCTCCAATCGACGGACGTCATTCGGCGATAACCATCCCCAATTCCTGCCGATGGCGTAGGCCCTGAACCTGGCTTCGGTATCACCCCTGAGAAGGGAGCCGAAGCTGTGCTCAGCGAATACGGACTTCTGGAGTATCAGGTCACGCTTGATGCACTGGTGCCACCGCACAGCCCACGGCATGAGCGTGTCAGTCACGAACTCAATGGACTGTTGCTCGATGTTACTGTTATGGACAACAACACCGTTCGCAACGAAGTTCTCGGTTCCTTCTACCTGCAGATCATAAACGGGCTCAGATGGCTGACGTTCGATGGACGATATTCGCGCAAGGCTGCATCCAGCCTCGTTGAATCCGTCGCCACCAAAGCGTGGATAGTTTCTTGCCTTCCTATCAAACGGCTTTCCGCCATTCATGCGCTCAATATATCGGGGGTCGTTTGAGCCAATCCGCTGGTTTGCGCCTGGGTCTGAGCAAGTAAACTCCCACTGCTCAAAGGCGCATTCTTCGCCATTCGGGAGCGTCGTCGTTCCTTTCTGGCATCGCTGGTTCGTCACCGGGATACCTGACATCATGCACAAATGCCGAATCTGGGAGAGCATGGATGGATTGCACGAGCTAAACGAGACACGTCCTTGCTTGTCGGTTGACCCGTCTGCGTCCAAGAACCCGCGAACAAACGCAAGCCTGAGTGATTCATCCAATTTGAACACCCAGCCCGGAACAGACTTTGTTCGCGCAGTCCCACAGAGCCCCAGCTTTTCGAGCTCTCTTGCGGCAAGGACAGAGGAAAACTTCGTTTGCCGGTCACCTTCTTGCAGGCTTACAGGCGCCAGAGCAACAACAGTCTGATCGCCTCTACCGTTGCCACCATCATATCGCTTGAATTCTGAGCAAATTACGCCACGATAGTGATCCATGTACTGCGCGTTTTCTGCCCTGGCAATCGAGACGCCCCACTTCGGATAGACATTTCCATCACCAATCAATAGACCGCAGAACTCCATGAATCCTTCGCTGACCATGCGCGTGGGAGAATTGCGCGCTCCAGATTCCGGGACTCCATCGAATTCAACGATGGTATCGCCTACCTCAAGTTCGCCGGCCTTGATGAATTCGTTCTGCCATCTGACGGACTGATAGCCGCCAATGCCTGGTTTCGGCGCCGGATACTTTCTCCTGCACAGAATCGGATGCTGTGCGTTGCACCGAATCTCACGATTTGTCGTGCGTATCTTCAGGATCTTGTCTTCGCCACTACACTGTGAGGCAACTACGCGCGATTTCGTCCACCCGTCAAACTTCCCAAGCGACCAGACAAATGTATCCGGCTCCACATTCTCAATGGGAACAGGACCATTTTCGGTCAGGACTTCCGAGCCCGCGGGCAGACAGAACGTCGCCCTGTCCAGTATCCCGACCTTGTGAGGTGGGATATTGAAGATCCGTGCAATGTCCACATCCTGGTACTTCTGGGTCTCCAGGAACTGAGACTGCTCGTTGGTCATCGAGATGGTTTTCGGCTCGATGCCAAATTCCAGAAGCCGCGTCCGATGACGATTTGAACCCGTGCTCGCCCTCTGCCACCCCTCGAGGAACCGATCCCGATCCTCCTTGGATTTGAAGTTGCTCGGGTGCGTCAGGAACAGCCCAGCCTGTGCGTCATTCTCGAAGAATCGTGCCGCATAGTCCTGTGATGCGATCCGGGCGCCGATGGCGTTGGCTTCGGCTGTGATCGGGTCGATGCCTGTCACACCGTCCGATCCGAGAATCAGAGCCCGGTAGATGAACAGCTCGCTGCGCTGCAATATCCTCGTCCGCTGGCCGTTTGCCTTTATCTCGAACTGCCGCAGCCTTCGGCCCTGCAGATCGGTATCGACTACCGGCCTGATGGCATCGGGGTGGATCGGGATCAGCTGATCGACCGGCCCAAGCCGGCCAGGGACGATCTCGGCATAGGACGTCCCGCGGAGGAGCGCATGCCCTGTCATGGTCTCGCGGAACTCTTGCGCTGTGTGCTCCTGGTTGGCCTGGTCGTGGAGGATCGTGAACAAGGGATGCTCAGGTAGCATCGTCTTGTCACCGCCCTCCAGCCGGC
>QIDL01000558.1 GCA_003228415.1 Gammaproteobacteria bacterium
GGGCAACCGGAACGACCACATGACCCGATTTTTTTGCCAGCAAAGCTCCGCCAGGCATGTATCTGCCCTTCTCCCCTGGCGCTGTTCGGGTACCTTCTGGAAAAACGACCACGGATGTACCCTTCTGCAGACGTTTCTGGCCTTCGCTGATGATCCGACGCAGCGATTTCAGCGCCGAGTGACGATCGATGGAAATCGGTCCCATGCTGGCCAATCCCCACCCGTAGAGCGGTATCCACAGCAGTTCACGTTTCAGTACCCATACCTGGGGGACGAAAATAAGCTGCAACGCGAGCGTCTCGAAAGTCGATTGATGCTTGCACATGATCACGACCGGCGTATCGGGAATGTTCTCCAGCCCCTCCACCACGTGTCGCAGATTGCAGGTGACTCTCAACCACCACAAGTTGAAGAGAGTCCAGCGCATCATGAAGAGGTAACGCGCCTCGAACGGTAACGGAAACAGAAGCGCGCATAAGGGACCGAATACCAACGTCGAAGCACCGAGGCCCAGGTAGAAAAGCAGCGATCTGATCAGCAGCACATCTTCGACTCTTGGTTAACCAGGCCACATGATAGGCGGGTCCTCCAACCTCTGGCGAAACTGCCCCTGCCGTAAGCACGAGCCGACTTTATTCTCACATGTAGTATGATCCATATCCAACTCGATCATACTCGACAGATCTCTGAAGGATTCGACGTCGAAATGGAACAAACCGCGGGCCTGACCCGAACTGACATCGTCGACAACTACCGGCTGCGATTGGGAGAGTCCGAATACGTACCCCTGGTCGTCGGCGGCATGGGCGTGAACATCTCGACCGTTGAACTCGCCCTCGAAGCCTGTCGTCTCGGCGGTATCGGTCACATTTCGGACGCCATGGCGCCTCAGGTTGCCGACAAACGTTTTGGCACCAAATACATCAAGGCCAAGAACGCACGATACATCGATACCAGGGACCTGCTCGACAAGTCCACGGTGAAGTTCGATCTCGAAGATCTTCGTCAGGCTCAGCTTGCACTGGTGCAGGACGCCATGTCTCACAAAACCGGGCCTGGCGGTGTTTTTGTCAATGTGATGGAGAAGCTGACCATGGGCGCACCCGCGGAGACGTTGCGCACGCGTCTCGCGGCAGCGCTCGACGGCGGAATCGATGGCATTACGCTGTCCGCCGGTCTGCACACCCACTCCTTGCGTCTGATCGAGGATCATCCGAGATTTCGGGATGCCAAGATCGGCATTATTGTCTCCAGCGTGCGCGCATTGAAAATATTCCTGCGCTCGGCTAAACGCGTCGACCGGCTGCCAGACTACGTGATCGTTGAAGGCCCACTCGCCGGCGGTCACCTCGGTTTCGGCAGCGACTGGCGCGAGTATCAGCTCCACGACATCGTCGCCGAAGTCCTGGCATACCTGTGCGATGAATCCCTGGCAATCCCGGTGATTCCCGCCGGTGGCATATTCACCGGCACCGATGCTGTGGAGTTCCTGCGGGCCGGCGCCGCCGCAGTACAAGTCGCCACCCGCTTCACGATCACCGAGGAATGCGGACTGTCGAATTCGATCAAGCAACTCTATGCCGCGGCAGACGAAGAGGACGTGGTGGTATCCATGGTATCGTCCACAGGCTACCCGCTACGGCTTCTGACCTCGAGCCCATGCCTCGGCTCCAATGTAAAACCGCAATGCGAGCCATTTGGCTACGTACTCGGCAAAGACGGCACGTGTCTGTATCTGGATGCATACGAAGCGACACCGTTCGACCTGGATGGCAAGAAGTTACCAGTGACTGAGAGAATCTGTCTCTGTTACCACTTCGCCAAACAGAAGGTCTACACCTGCGGGCACTACGTCTATCGGTTGAAAAACACGACCCACAGGTTGGACGACGGTAGCTATCAGCTGTTGACGGTAGAACAGGTGTTCACGGACTATCAATACAGCGCCGAGCACGAGATCGCCCTGCCGGTGCAACGGCAATCGGCGTGATTTCCACTCAACTGGGTTGTTTAATCGGCAAGCCAGAGACCCTGGGCATCCACGCTCTCAATGTTGAGCTGACCTAGAAGCCCTGCGCTGCGGTGCACGCTGAGTTCCTGCATCTCATCACAGCGCATCATGTCCATCATCGCCGCGCATGAGGGATACATCACGGTCACCGGCCAGGCGGTACAGCGCCGGAAGCACGAGCAGCGTCAGCACCGTGGAAGACAGAATTCCGCCGACCACAACAGTCGCTAGTGGCCGTTGCACTTCAGCACCAATGCCGACGTTGATCGCCATCGGCACAAAGCCCAGGCTGGCGACCAGAGCCGTCATCAGGACCGGCCGCAATCGAACCATCGCGCCTTCCATGATTGCTTCCTCAAGCGGCCTGCCTTTGCTACGAAGATCACGGATGAACGACAGCATGACGACACCGTTGAGTACCGCCACGCCGGACAGTGCGATAAAACCGACGGCAGCACTGATAGAAAACGGCATGCCGCGAAGCCACAGTGACAGTACGCCGCCGGTCAGCGCAAGCGGCACGCCGCTGAACACTACCAGTGCATCCCGAGCTGAACCGAATACGCCGTAAAGCAGACCAAAAATCAACAACAGGGCGAGTGGCACGACGATTGCCAGGCGCTCGCTGGCGGACTGCAACTGCTCAAAAGTTCCACCATACTCAACCCAATAGCCGGGCGGCAGGTCCACCTTTCG
>QIDL01000570.1 GCA_003228415.1 Gammaproteobacteria bacterium
TGCCATCCAGATACGCTCCAATGCGCGCGAGTACTTCTCCCGAGGTATTCAACTGCGCGGCAACTGGCTCGCTCGGCTGGGTGGTGTCAATCACGATATCGAGCTTGGCCTGCGCTACCACGAAGACGAAGAGGACCGATTGCAGCGCAACAGTACCTACACACAGGCGGGTGGTACTCTGGTACTGAATGATCTGGGTTTACGTGGCAACGCGGGAAATCGAATTCAACAGGCCCAGGCCTGGGCTGCCCATATTTATGACCGCATGGAGATCGGCAACTGGGTACTGACACCCGGCTTACGCTACGAGGACATCGACCAGAGCCGCATTCGCTTTGAGACACGCACCGACCGAACGTATGACCCGGCTTCCCGAGCGGCTGACAACGTTCGCGATACCCGCCGGAACAAAACGAAGGTCTGGCTACCCGGCTTCGGCGCACTGTATCAGTTCAACAATGAGTTCTCGATCCTCGGTGGCATCCATAAAGGTTTTTCCGCCCCACCCAACGTGCCAGGCGTGAAGGAAGAGGAATCCGTCAACTTCGAGTTGGGCGTACGGTATCGCTCGGAGCTCTGGCAGGTCGATGCCATTGCCTTTCTGACAGATTTCAAGAATCTGCTCGGCATCTGCACGGTTTCTTCCGGTAGCAATTGCGAGATTGGCGATGCGTTCAATGGTAACGCGGCCACTATCCAGGGAATCGAACTCAGCGCGGGCATCGATCTCGCTGCCGGGCGCGAGTTTCAGGTACCGGTCGACCTTACCTATACCTACACCAGCAGTCAGTTCGATACAGACATCGCCGATACCGAGTATTGGGGCGACGTGCAGAAAGGCGATCCCATCCCGTACGTCCCGGAAAATCAGTTTCTGCTGCGCTTTGGCCTGGTAGTCGGTAAATTCCGCGCCGATCTGAGCGCCAACTACATCGATGGAGTGTGCACGCGGCCTGCCTGTGGAGAATTCGACGCCACCGACGATTCGCTGACACTCGATCTGGGGGCTGCCTATGCGATCACCAGTTATATGGACCTGTTCACGCGTATCGAAAATCTCACCAACGAGCAGAACATTGTGAGTCGGCAACCCTACGGTGCACGCCCGAACAAAACGCGAACGGCCGCAGTGGGCGTGCGGCTCGCTTTCTAACGATGCCTTGGATTACTGGCAGCTTTGATAAGAGCCCGAGCGCTCTGCTCCAACGCTTCAATGGACAACTGGCCAGCGAGCCCGATGACGACTATCTCGGTGGCCCCTTTGGCTTCACTGGGCTCGAGTGACCAGCGTTTGCCGACCTTCTGGAACAGCCGCCGTTGATCCGCTGCGATGAGAAAGTAGCCCTTGGCCCGCAGTACCGAGTCCGGCAGAGTGGCGATGAACGCCTGCACGCTTTCTGGCGGAAGCGGTGTTGGGTGCTGGAAGTGCCAGGTTGTGTAGGTTTCATGACTTCGATGCGAGTGGGTCGGACGGTCGGGTCCGTCGCGTCGGAGCAACGGGTCGAGTCCCAGTAGTAGATCGAGTGGCTCGTCACAGTGGCTCGTGAGAACGACGGGGGTACCCGGGGTGAGTTCGTTCAGCCAGCCTTGCACTTCCTCCACTACCCGTTGGGTAACCAGATCGGTCTTGTTGAGTAAGATCAGGTCGGCCCCTTTGAGTTGCCGCTGAACGGTCTCGGCCACGTACTTGTCGGCGGCTTTTGCGCGGACGGTTTCAGCATCCGCTACCACCAGCACGCCATCCAGAGTCAGGCCCGGTGCGTGACCATATTGAGCGAGTGAAACCACATCGGCCACGCCGCTGGCTTCGACGAGGATGTGATCGGGGGGTGGTTGCTGAGCGAGCAATGTGTCTATTGCTTCGTCGAATCCGGCGGAGAGACCGCAGCAGATGCAGCCGTTGGTCAGATTGATCTGCGAATCGGTCTGATGCGCGATCAGGCTGGCATCGATGTTCAGAGCGCCGAAGTCGTTGATGAGCAACCCGATGCGCTGACCGGCGTTCTGCTCGGCGCTGTTCTGCAACAGGTGATTGACAAGAGTGGTCTTGCCGGCGCCAAGGTAGCCACCGATGATCGTGTAGGGAATTGCCATGGTCACTCAACGCCTGCGGGGCAGGCGCGCTTCATCCTCGAAGTAGATGGGATCGAATCCGCGGGCGGTGGAGCCATCGGGTAGCGGACGATCGAAAAAACCCAGGTAGGGCATCAGCGCAGTGGTCCCTCCATGACGTGTGCGTGGGCTTCCACGAAACCCGGCACGATCGTGTGATTGATGACGCCATCCACAACAGGCGTGTTGTGATAGGCGCAGGCTCCCGCTACGGTATCCCAACTGCAGGGAGGGAAGAAACTCTGACGATGAGGGCGGCGACATGAAACTGGTCGACAAGGTTGCGATTATCACCGGTGCGGGCAGAGGTGTGGGGGCGGCAACGGCGGCATTGCTGGCGCGTGATGGCGCCCGGCTTGTTGTCAATGATCTCGATCTCGACCAGGCGCAGCAGACCGCCGGTGACATACAGGCGGCCGGCGGTCAGGCACTGGTGTGTGCCGGGGATATAACCGCAGAGACCTTTCCGGAGACGTTGATAGAGACTGCCATCGATGGATTCGGCGGAATCGACATCATCGTCAACAATGCCGGCTACATCTGGAACGGCGCCATGCACAACCACAGCGATGAGCAATGGCAGGCCATACTGGAT
>QIDL01000207.1 GCA_003228415.1 Gammaproteobacteria bacterium
GCCACCGGGTCCACCATGATGGGGATCAGTCGAACCACCTATGCCTGGAGCTGGTCGGGATACCCGGAACGCATCACTGCGCTGTAAGCGGGATATTTTTCACCACCCGGTCACGCGGAACACGATCGGCCTGCTTCCCACGCTATTTGGCACCGAGGGCATTGCTGCGAACCTGTAACTGCTGTTTGATTAGCGCTACATCCACTTATCAGGCTCAGAATCAATGCAAAACGCCGTGGTCACAGGTTGGGGGAAATGCATTCCACCAGCAGTCCTCACCAATGACGATATTGCAGGCTTCATTGACACCACCGATGAGTGGATCAGCAAGCGAACGGGTATCCGTCGGCGTCACATCAGCCATGTGAATACTTCAGCGCTGGCATCGGTTGCCGCACAGCGCGCGCTCGCTGCGGCAGGATTGTCCGGCAGCGAAATCGATCTGATCATCCTGGCAACGACCTCTCCCGATACCCTGATCCCCAACATTGCCGCCACCGTGCAGGCCGACATCGGCGCCAGTTGCGGGGCATTCGACATCAATGCAGCCTGCAGTGGGTTCCTTTACGGGGTTGGTCTCGCCAGCACCCAGATCGCCAGCGGCCAGTGCCACAAGGTGTTGGTGGTGGGCGCCGAACGATTGAGCTACTACATCGACTGGTCCCGCCGGGAAACCGCCGTTCTATTCGGTGACGGCGCCGGTGCCGTGGTGCTCGAGGGTGTCGATGGCGACAGAGTGTTGGGCGTGTTGGGCTATGCGCTCCACAACGACCCCGGCGGTCGAGAATTTCTGAAATCCGAGTTCGGCACCGGTATGAATCGATTCGACCCGGAATCGTTGAACTTCTACATTCACCTGGATGGCCGCGAGGTATTCAAACGTGCGGTCCATGGCATGCAATCCTTGTGCGTCCGGGTGCTCGAAGAGGCCGGCGTGTGCGATGCAGAAGTGGATCTGGTGATACCCCACCAGGCCAACGCAAGAATCATCGCCAGCCTTGCCGGTCGTATGAAGTTGCCAATGGAAAAAGTTTTCATCAACATCGCGCAGTATGGCAATACCTCGACGGCGACGATACCGATCGCCATTTGCGATGCGCTCGACGAGGGCCGCATCAAACCGGGCTGCAACATTCTTTCGGGCGCGTTCGGAGCTGGCTTGACCTCGGCCGCGCTGTTGCTCAGATGGGGAGACCGGACCACTCCGCTGAACTCGAGTGACGCCGAGCTTCCGCCCTGCGAATCCAGCGCGATGGAGCTGATCCGGCCGGCGTTAGACCATTTCTGCAATTGAGAATGAATAGCGTCCCTCAGGACGCGTGACCTCACCCCTCAGGCGGCGGCTTTTCGAATCAAGGCTTCCGTCGACTCCAGATCCCCACGCAGCGAGCGTGCCCCGAAGAAGTAGTGAGCAGCAGCCCATATATTCACCAACACCGCCAGGGACAAAGCGTAGCGCAGGGAATCGGTCGCCGCGCTGGGCGCAAGCAGATCGCTGGCCACTCCGACCAGGTACGGTCCCATTCCCATACCGATGATATTGAGCATGAAAAGCAGGATCGCCGATGCCACGGCTCGCATCCGCAGCGTCACCAGAGCCTGGGTCATTGCAAAGGAGGGTCCCAGATACATACCGCCGAGAATCGAAACCACCATCAACGCTGGAATCACCGCCCACAAACCACCATAGAGGTAGGCGACAAATTGAAAGGGCACCATGATCACAGTGGCGAAACCAGGCACCCACAAATACCAGCGCCGATCGTTGGTTCGATCCGCAAGCTTGTCGGAGAGATAGCCGCCGGAGAAGGTACCTATGGCACCGATCCCGCTGATCAGTGCCAACCAGAAACCCACTTCGGTGATCGGCATCTCGTGACTGCGAATGAGAAACGGCGCATTCCAGGTGCCTGCGCCGTAGCCAACGAAGGCATGCAGTCCGGCAGCCAGAGAAATGTGGCGAAAAGACACCTTCTCCCATAATAGCGCCAGCACCGATTTGATCTCCGGTGCCGGTTGATCACTTACCGCAGCCACTTTGGCATCGGCCATGCCTCTCGGCGGCTCACGCAATGTGATCCAGATCAACAGCGCAATCAGTATCCCTGGGACCCCGACCAGCACAAAGGTATTTCGCCAACCCAGTGCTTCGGCACCCCAGCCACCGACCATATTACCTATCATGGAGCCGAACGGGATGCCTAACGCGTAGATGGACAGCGCCGTTGCCCGTGTCTCGATCGGAAAATAATCGGAGATCAGCGAATGGCTCGGTGGGCTTGCGCCAGCCTCCCCGACGCCTACGCCGATCCGCGCCAACAGCAACATGAGGAAATTCTGCGCCAGACCACAGAGTGCCGTCATGCCGCTCCAGACCACCATGGCAATGGCAAGAACCTTTACCCGGCTCCAGCGATCCGCCAACGCGGCGATGGGAATGCCCAGCGTGGTATAGAAAATCGCAAACGCGAGACCACCAAGCAAACCAAGCTGTGAATCGCTGAGCTCGAGTTCCAGCTTGATCGGCTCCAGCAGGATGGAGAGGATGGACCGATCGATGAAGTTGACGACATAGCCGAGGAACAAGACTGCCAACGCATATTGCCGATACCTCGGCGTGAACTGCACGAGCTTGTCTAGCCCGCCAACTGAACTACTCAATTCCAACCCCTACCATGTGCACGCAAGGTGCAGGATCTTTCATT
>QIDL01000016.1 GCA_003228415.1 Gammaproteobacteria bacterium
GGTAGCAGCGTCGGAAACATGCCGCTACCATCGGTGATTCCAGCGTCCCATATGTGGACGTTTTCCGGGTCTTGTCTATACAGTTTGATTTGGGTTTTAACGCATGAGGAGAGGATATGCGGCTATTCACCGGTTTTGTGTTTCTGACTTCCTTAATCGTTGCTGTCGAGACATCGGCAGACATATTCGATGAAGCCCGGCGTGGTTATGCCGAGAACGGCGATGTGCGAATTCATTACGCCACGGTAGGAGAGGGGCCGCTGGTGGTGATGATTCACGGCTTCCCGGATTTCTGGTACACGTGGCGCCATCAGATGGATGGTCTCAGGGACGACTTCCAGGTAGTCGCGATCGATCAGCGTGGATACAACAAGAGCGATCGACCCGAAGGGGTAGAACAGTATGCGATGTCGAATCTGGTGGCGGATGTCGCTGCAGTGATCCGTCATTTTGGACGCGAGAAGGCGGTCATCGTCGGACACGACTGGGGCGGCGCGGTGGCCTGGAATTTCGCTTTTACCCATCCTGAAAAGGTGGACAAGCTCATTGTGCTCAATCTTCCGCACCCGAACGGCCTGGCCAGGGTGGCGGCGACCAATGCCGAGGCTCGAGCAAATACCAATTATGCTCAGGTGTTCCGTAACGGTTCAGCAACGGATCCGGATATTTTTTTTGGAGGACCCATGAATCCTCAGACGCTTTCCGGCTGGGTACGCGATCCCGAAGCGCGGAAACACTATGTCGAAGCATTCGAGCTTTCTGATTTCGATGCCATGCTGGCGTACTACAAGATGAATTATCCGGCCCCGCCGAAAGAGGGAGCAGTACCGGCGCCGTCACCGATATCGGCACCGAGTGCTCCGATCCTTGACATGCAGGTGCTTGTTTTTCATGGACTCAAGGATACGGCTCTGCACTCGGATGCTTTGAACAATACCTGGGATTGGATCAAGCAGGACGTGACCATCGTCAGCGCGCCCGAAGCCGGTCACTTCGTGCAGCAGGATGCACCGCAACTGGTGACGAGTACCATGATGTGGTGGCTGCTGGCACGGCAATAGCGTCCCAGATAGCTGCAAGGGAACACCGGACCTTTTCAATCAAGGTTCAGCTTGAGGAGAAATTGTTCAACGACACGCTCTACTTCTTCCGAATGAGAAAACGGCATCATATGATCGCCACCCTCAACTGCGTGGAGTATCGCCGCTGGGATCTGGGCCGCGAGCTTTTCGCTTTGACCGAAAGGGACATTGATGTCTTTGGTTCCATGAACAATCAGGGTGGGCGCTGTAATTTTTTCACTAGGCAGGTTGAGCATCCCGAATTGCATGATGTCGTTGTGCTGGCCCGCGGCGCGTTGTGAGACTGGCCATACCGACCAGAGTAGCGCCTCTACATCAGCGGTTTTGACGGGATCCTGCAGAATGAGCTGCTGAATGGTTGGGTCGGGTACCAGGAGGGCGATGATTCCTTCCGGTCCCATAAGGTTGTCCATCAGTGACAGCGACGCCCAGAGCAGAAAGTCTGACCTCATGAAAAATGGTGGCGATTGCTGGTCTTCATCCATGGCGGTAGATTGAGAGACGGCTTCCATCGCGATCAATGCCAGTGTTCTCTCTGGATAGGTTGCCGCAAAGGAAATGGCCGAAGGACCACCCCCCGAGGCGCCCATGACGACAACCGAATCTATCCCCAGGACATCGAGGAGCGCCGCATTGGCGTAAGACTGTTGCGCTGGAGTACTGCCCACCTCCAATGGTGTGCGCAGATAACCGGGCCGGGATGGCGTGAGGACTCGAAAACCTGGCAAGGCTGTGGTCTGATCATAGCCCCCCGGCGTGCCATGCAAAAACAGCACTACCGGCCCGGAATCGCCGACGAGTCGATATTCGATCCGGCCCGCCGAGGTCTCAACAACCTTGCTGTTTGCTTTCAAGGTGTCTAGCCGTTCACTTCGATAGCTCGAGTAGAAGCCATAGGTGATTAGAAACGCCACGAATAGAAGTACCGGAATGCCTAGACTGATTTTTTTGGCCACAAACCGCCTCACGAAATTCGGTGGGAGAAATGATGGGTATCGGCGTTTATCTGAATTGATGTTTTGTCAGATCAGACGGGGAGATCTTGACTCTCGTCCGGAACAGACTCTGCATCTTCTACGGTAGCTCGCTTCTCGACGCGTGTGGTTACCTTTTCCCATAAGATCCGAGTCTCTTCGCCAAGACCGGTGCCGAGGATCGATTCAAGCAGGTCCTGGTACTGGACAAAATCTTCGATGATCGATTCGGTTTTCTCGCTACCTACCACTTCTATGAGCGTCGAATCGCGTAGTGATCGAGTGCCGGTTTCGGTGCGTTGAAACGCCATTGCGTAGTTGACAAAAGGGGAGACAGCGTCGGTCTGCAGCCTCGTGCACATAGGTTGAAACCAATCGAGTGCGCGTTCTTGCTCCGTAAAATCAAAGGTGAGAGCCAGCCCGTTGGGATGATTGTGAAAGCGCCACCATCCGTCGTCGAGGCGCTCCAGAGCGAAGGTCAGTTCACCTTCCTGCCAGCTGCATTCCTTTAGTTCGAAGGGTTCCAGCGGTCCGTCCCCCAGCCCGACATCCGAGACATAGCGAACGCCGCCCAGGTCCACCAGACCGACCAGATGGTTACCAACGGCATGCTCTGCGATGAGGTTTCGTGCCACTGCCCCCGCTACC
>QIDL01000465.1 GCA_003228415.1 Gammaproteobacteria bacterium
GGGCCACTCCCATGAAACCGGCGGCCAAACCGGCATCGACATTGGCATCCTCGTAGGCCTGAATCCAGGGCTCTGCCTTGATGGCGTCCTTCGGCAAAAACGCTCCCGCCTGCATGCTGGTATGAATTTCGTCGCCCGTTCTGTCCAGAAATCCGGTATTGATGAATACCACCCGCTTTTTCGCCACCTCGATGCAGGCCCGGAGATTGACTGTCGTTCGGCGTTCCTCATCCATGATGCCAATTTTGAGTGTGTTCTCCGGTAATCCGAGGAACTGCTCAACGCGGCCAAACAGTTCGCAGGTCAGCGCCACTTCCTCCGGACCATGCATCTTGGGCTTGACGATGTAGACACTGCCGGTTCGAGAGTTGGACAGCAGTCCGTTGGCCTGGAGATCGTGCATCGCCGCGAGCGAGGTAATGGCCGCATCGAGAAATCCCTCCGGGACCTCTCCGCCATCAGCGTCGAGTACCGCATCGCTGGTCATCAGGTGACCAACGTTACGAATCAGCAGCAGACTGCGACCATGCAGCGTGAGGCTTTGACCCTTTCTATCGGTGTACTCCCGGTCTGGATTCAAACGGCGGACAAGGGTCCGGCCCCCTTTTTCCATGGATTCTTCCAGATCTCCTTTCATGAGCCCGAGCCAGTTTCGATACACCACACACTTGTCTTGTGCATCCACCGCTGCAATCGAGTCCTCACAGTCCTGAATGGTGGTGATCGCACTTTCCAGCACCACGTCTTTCACACCCGCAGGGTGCACGGCACCCACGGAATGATTTCTGTCGATCTGGATATCGATGTGCAGACCGTTATGGATCAACAGGATGGCACTCGGGTCGTCTTCGCCGTTGAACCCGACAAATTGTTCGGGGTTTTCGAGCCCGGTGTTGCCCCCGCTATCGAGAACTACCCGCAACTGACGGTTTCCGGAATCATCCACGCCGATGCCGTAGGCAATCACCTCGGTATGGCTCGCACCAGCCAGGGGCACGCTGGCATCGAGAAACTCAGCCGCCCTGGCAACCACCAGCTCACCGCGGCCAGGGTTGTAGCTGCTGCCTTTTTCTCTACCCGGCAACTCCTCGATGATATCGGTACCGTAAAATGCATCATAAAGGCTACCCCAACGTGCGTTGGCGGCATTGAGAGAGAAGCGGGCGTTCATCACCGGGACCACCAGTTGCGGACCGGCAATCTTCGCGATCTCCACATCCACATTCTCTGTCTCGATCTGGAACGCCGCCGGTCCATCCACCAGGTAGCCTATTTCTTCCAGAAACGCTCGGTACCCGGCAGCATCCAACGGCTGGCCTTTACGGCTCTGATGCCACTCATCAATCTGAGTCTGCAGTTCTTCCCGCCTGGCCAGCAGCGCCCGGTTCCGCGGGCCGAGATCCTCGAGCAGGCGTTCGAATCCGCTCCAGAAATCGGTTATCTCGACTCCGGTACCCGGCAGAACATTTTCCGCCACCAGGTCGTCCAGTTCCCGGGCAACCTGCAGGCCGCCTCTCTGTATTCGCTCCGTTTCGCTCATGGACAGCCCCAACTTCTCGAGTGCGTGAAAAAGCGGCTCAGTATAGCGACGAGAAGGCACCAACTACAGGAGTTGGCCCGCGATCCCGGGACAGTCATCGAGCCACCGAGCCACCGGCCGGTCTTCTGCCACCTTCTGCCACTATGGATGAGAGAACCGGGCTAGAACTGTATCCGCTTGGTCACCCCGCCATCGATGACGATATTCGATGCCGTGGTGAACGATCCGAGTGGGCTGGCCAGCAACGCCACCTGGGCGGCCACTTCGTCCGCCGAACCCATCCGTCCCAGCGGAATATCTGCCAGCGTCGCTTCATAAAACGGGGTCATGTTCTGCTTGATGAAGTCCCAGGACCCTCCCTCGATCATGATCGGTCCTGGCGAAATCGAATTGACCCGAATGCCCTTACCACCAACATCCTGGGCAAGCGCTCCAGCGTACTGAATGACCGCCGCTTTCATGCTGTTGTAGGCGCCGGCCGCGATGAACTTTTCCAGCGCCGCAACGGAAGAAATCATCACAATGCTGGCGTTCTCCGAAATCTCCAGATACGGCATCGCCGCCTCCACCAACCTGACCGCTCCGAGCACATCGTGCTCGAAGTTCGCGCGCCATCCGTCCTCACCGGGCGCATTGCCACCACTGACATTCGATACCAGACAGTCAATGCCTCCGAGAGCTTCCGCCGCGGCCGCAACCCAGGCCTTCAATGCATCACCATCGACGACATCGACAGCCTGGCCATAAGCGGTGACACCTCTAGCCTGCAAAGCTTCCACCGCCGCTGCCACTTCAGACTCATTGCGGGCACAAATCGCCACGTTGCAGCCTTCCGCAGCCATCGTCTCTGCGATCGCCCTCCCGATGCCCTTGGTACCACCTGTAATCAGTGCTTTCTGCCCTTTGAGTTGCAGGTCCATAATTCATCTCCTTGGCATTTTGCGAATAATGCTCAGTATGTCGCTATCCGGAGGAACCGAGTAGCAGGGAAGCAACGTCCCGACACCAGGGTCTGACCTCTCCAAATTAAAAGTACGCTTGACTGCTTTTCTCTCTGGGGCAAACTGCCACTGTTGTACAGGGGTGTTGCCCGGGGCAACCTCGACCAAATCTGGTGCGCCGATGGGTGCATCGTTCAAAAAGGAGGCGGGATTGAATACTCA
>QIDL01000543.1 GCA_003228415.1 Gammaproteobacteria bacterium
GCAGCCTGTTGCTCAGCCAGGCGGGCATCCGATTCCCGCTGCTGATCGGTCAGCCGGAGGTGTGATTCCCTTTGTTGCTGCTGCTGTCCTTCAACGACTTTCAATGTTGCCGCCAGTTCTGTTTCGAGCGTGGCGATCCGTTCTTCACGACGGCCGAGGCTGGTCTCGAATCCGATTGCTTTTTGTTCGCTTGTCTGCACGATTTCGGACATCGATTCGATATCGTTGAGAAGAGTTTCGATGCGAGCCTGATCGCTGGAGATCTCGGCTTTGGCGGCTTCGAGTTCATCCAGCATACGTTTGATGGAGGCTTCACGTATGGCAATGATTTCATCCCGATTCTGGATGTCTTTTTCCAGGGTGGGGACCTTGGCTTCAATTTCCAGCGCGGTGTCTTTGAGTGCTCGATTGGATTTGCTGCGACGACTGGCAAGATCTTCCAGCATTCCCTTTTCCTGACGCAGCTCGGAAATTTCGTTTCGAAGAGCGTCGATCGTTTTTTCGTGGTCGTCGATTTTTTCCTGGAGAGGTCTGGTCGTGTCGCCGACCACGTCATCGCTATCCGGCTCGTTGATGGAAACGCTTCGTTCGCCATCACTTCCAGCAAGCTGTGCCTCGAGTTCTTCGATCCGCGTGTCGCGAATGATCAGAGCGTTTTTCAGTTTGTCGTAGAGGGCTTCTACCTTTTTCAGCTGCGTACTGGCTGCGGACATACCGTCGCCGTCCGGTACCTCATCGTCAAAGCCGTCCATGATGATGCTATTGTCGTCCTGGCGGTGGCCTCGAACGACATTGAGCTCCGAATTGAGGTTTTTGACCTGCCGTTCAACTCGGCGCAGTTCGTTGGCTCTCTCGTCCTGGCCGCGAAGCAGTTCGGTGGTACGGTCCGTGAGTTCCTTGACTTCGCCTTCGAGTCTGCTAGTCAACTGGTCGCGATTGCGGATCGTGGATTCGAGCTGCGGGACGGATGCCTTGGCATCGAGCAGTTCGCGTTTTAAGGTGCTTTCGCGCTTTCTGGCTCCTCTGCCTGTACTGGCACGGCCGATGGCGATCATCACCACGGCACCCACGATTGCGGCAATCGTGGCGGGAGAGAACGTCATGTTCGTCAAAAGCTCTTCGAGCATCGATCAATCAACGCTAAGCAGACTGACGATACTCGCCGATCACTGGCGTTATTAAAGCTAATCAGTTCTCAGCGCAGATTCTGACGGTCCTGTTAGACCTGCGAAGTGTGATGGGATTCACACCCGATCACCCGAGCGAAGCCGTGCAGCCAACGCTGGGTGATGTCACACCGTGCAGGCTGCTAGACTCGGGCTCGAGCAGGAGGCATGCACGGTGGAACCAACCAGGGAGGGTCGCAATTTCCTCTATCTGATCTTTGCTTACCTTTGTGCGGGCCTGGGGGTTATCGGCGCATTTTTACCATTGCTGCCAACCACGCCCTTTCTGCTGCTGGCGGCATGGGCGGCAACCAGGGGTTCACCGAAACTTCATCGCTGGCTTCACGAAAATCCACGTTTCGGACCCGCGCTCATAGCCTGGGAAGAGCAGCGTGCGGTTTCGACCGCGGCCAAGTGGCTTGCCGTCACGCTGATGACCATAAGCTGGATCCTTATGCTGATCTTGACCGAAAGCTGGGTGGTCCCGGGGCTCACCGGGGCACTGTTTCTCGGCGTAAGTGGTTTCCTGGTGACTCGACCAGCTCCTTAGTAGCGCGCTTTGGTACAACGGCGCGTTGTCATGTCGAAACCCCGCTCCCCTTGAAGGAATATCGCCAGTACAATGCCGGGCCCGAAATGCTCGAGACCCGCCACCAGGAAAACCATGTCCGTGACCCAAACCATCGATGCCAGCGCTGCTCTGGCGACCCTCGAAGAAAGTGCCGCATGGGGCTCGATCGCTCACCTGCCTGTCTGGACCGCCTTCGAGGCGGAGCGGGTGGTTCCCGCCGCGAATCTTCTGCTGAACGAGTCCGAGACCGAGTTCAGCAGGATCGAGGCGACGATAGAACCCAGCTGGGCCGGCCTGATGGCGCCTCTGGAGAGCATGCAGATCAGACTTGGCAGGCTCCTTGGTTCTGTCGGTCATCTGTTGAGTGTCAAATATTCGGACGAGTTGCAAGCCGCTTATGACGAGGTCCGACCTCGCTACGTGGCGCTTTCGAACCGGATGAGCCAGAGCCGGGCCGTCTACGATGGCATGGTGGCTATTCGGGATGGCGCCTCCTTTGGGACATTGGAAACCGCCCGGCAGCGAGTGCTGACGGAATCGATCCGCGCCATGGAGCGTTCCGGTGTGCATCTTTCAGGGGAGCCGAAGTCCCGCTATGAAGAGATTCAGCAACGGTTGTCGTCCCTGGGTAACGACTTTCAGACCAACCTGGTCAGGGAGGAGAAAGAAGCCCGGGTGGTGGTGACAGACCCCGCTCGACTGGCCGGTATCCCGGCTCCGATTCTGGCGTTGGCGCTCGAAACCGCACGACAGGACGGCGTCGCAGGGGTCGACGAAAGCCTTGGTCCCTGGCACTTCGTGGTCAACGGTGTGAATTACCAGGCGATCATTCAGCAGGCCCACGAGTCGGCTCTTCGGGAACAGGCATATCGGGCGTTCAAGTCCCGGGGGACTTCCCGGGGATTCGACAACCGGCCGCTTCTCGAAGAGATGCTGAGACTTCGTCAGGAAAAAGCGCAGCTGGT
>QIDL01000192.1 GCA_003228415.1 Gammaproteobacteria bacterium
CTGGCTGGTGTCACTCGGAGCTCGAACGGTTACAGGGGCTGGGAATGTTCGATCGCGCCTTCAATCTCTATCGAACCTGGGCCGACCTCCGACTCATGGATGGCCAACTCGATCCTTCCGAGCGGCCTGTCGGGGTATGCTATGCCGGAGATCCCAAGCAGGCCAACTTCAGTCCCCGGGGCATTGGTTTGACCAACACGCTGCGCACCTGGTTGTCCATGTGGAGCCTGGCGGAATCTCCTTGTCGGGGAACGCCGCACCTGAACAAGATCACTCAGCCTGCGCTGGTCGTGCAGAGTACCGGCGATACCGGGGTGTTCCCCAGCGATGCTCAGGCCATCTTCGATGCGCTGGGCGCCACGGACAAGACCAGGGAGATGGTCACTGGCGATCACTATCTGATGGAGCCGGCGAACGCCCGTGACGATGTTGCCGACTTGATTGCGGCCTGGCTGCAATCTCGCGGTGCATCATAGAATCCCAGCGAAGCAACCGTACTGGAGCAGCCATTGCCGCGTAAATCAAAGAAGCGCACGAAAGGAAGCCAGCCATCTTATCTGGATCCTCTGGATAGCGTCGGGTACCTGTCTCGGCTCAACTTCAGGGCTTTTTCTACCGAGCTCGAAAAGCTGACCAGCCTGCATGGCGTCAGCGCAGGCCAGTGGCGATTTCTCAGGGTGCTGTGGGAGGCTGATGACATCACCCAGCGAGAGCTGAGCGATCGCGTTGGTATCAAGGAGGCGACCACGGTGAGAGCCGTTGATGGTCTGGTGAAAGCCGGGTTGGTCGTTCGCCATCGCAACCTGAAGGATCGGCGCAAGATCAATATCAAGTTGACCCGGAAAGCCAGGATGCTCGAGAGCAAGCTGCTGCCCATGGTCTCCGAGGTGAACGAACGTGCGCTGAGGGGCTTGAGTCGAGCCGATATCGACACGACACGCCGTGTGCTGATACATACCTACCGAAACCTTATTGCAGATGTTGAGGAGACGCGTTAGTGGAACTGCCGCTGTTACCCACGAGCCTTGTGGGCAGCTATGCCCAGCCAGGCTGGTTGATCGACAAAGAGCGCCTGGGGCAACGACTGCCCCCTCGGGTTCTGCTCAATGAGCTTTGGCGAGTAGCGCCGGAACAATTGGCTGAAGCACACAACGATGCCACGATCATCGCACTCCATGATCAACATCGAGCCGGTGTGGATATCGTGACCGATGGTGAGATGCGCCGTGAGAGCTATTCGAATCGGTTTGCCAGCGCTCTGGATGGAGTAGATATCGATTTGCCCGGCGAGGCCATCGACCGTACCGGAAAAACGGTCCCGGTGCCGAGGGTGGTCGCCGAGATCGTTCGCAGAGAACCTGTAGAAGCCCCGTTCATCAACTTCCTGAAAGCGCACACCGATAAGCCCATCAAGATCACGCTGCCCGGTCCGTTCACCATGGCCCAGCAGGCTCAAAACGACTACTACCCTGATGATGGCAGCCTTGCTCTGGCTTATGCAGCGGCGGTCAATGAGGAACTACTGGATCTATTTGCTGCGGGCGTGGACATCGTGCAACTGGATGAACCCTATGTTCAGGCGCGGCCGGAAGCTGCTTCAGAGTACGCTGTGGCGGCGATCGACCGGGCACTGGCAGGCGCTGAAGGAGTGACCGCGCTGCATGTCTGTTTTGGCTATGGTAAGCATGTCGCCGACAAGCCGGCGGGCTATGCGTTTCTCCAGGAGCTCGATGTCTGCCTGGCGGATGAGATCTCCATCGATTGCGCGCAACCACGTCTGAAGATGGATCTATTGCAGATGCTGCCTTCCAAGCGTGTTCACGTTGGTGTGCTCGATTTGCGAGACACCACCGTGGAGCCTCCCGAGATCATAGCCGAACGTATCCAGGCCGCACTGGCGGTCATACCGGCGGAACGTCTGGTGGTTGCTCCGGACTGTGGTTTGAAATATCTGTCTCGAGATGTCGCGTTCAACAAGCTCAGGAACATGGTTCTCGGGCGAGATCTGGTTCTTGGGCAGATCTGTTTGTAGAGAGAGACCATGAGCAATAACTACTTCACAGTGATCGTGAACTTCGAAACTCGAGCCGACACTCAAAACGAGGCGTTGGAGAAAATCGGCGCCTATGTCGAAAGCTTTCTGAGCCAGCAGCCTGGTTTTGTCGAAAGCCATCTGAGTGGGAGTCTGGACGGCACAAGTATCGTCCACTACGCGCGCTGGAAAGATGAGACAGATTTTGCTGCCGCGGGCGAAAAAGCCCGATCACATCCGGACCTGCCGATGTTGATGGCTTACCAGCCGAGCGCACAGCGTCATACCTTGTGGAAGAGCTTCTAAAAGGCGATTTTGGGTGTTGGGTGATCCGCAGAACGGAACAACCCTGCCAGGTGTTGCGGCGTAGTAAACTAGGATTGCTTCACCGAGAGCCGGAGGGTTGGAATGAATGATTCGTGGATCGCGACAGATAGAACTCCCTGGGTGGATACCGAACGGGGTCTGGTCGATCGACGAATCTTCACAGATGAAGACATTTACCAGGAGGAGTTGCAACGCATCTTCGCCCGCGCCTGGAACTTCATCTGCCACGAGTCCCAACTGCCGGAGATTGGCAGCTTCTTCATGAATTACATCGGCGAAGACGAGGTGATCGCTGTCCGCTATCGCAACCTGAAGGTTCAGGTATTACTCAATTCCTGCC
>QIDL01000109.1 GCA_003228415.1 Gammaproteobacteria bacterium
AGCATGTGAAAGCCGGTTTTGTCGGCCGCAAACCAGGTGCGCTCGATTTTCATGCCGCCGAACGCTCGCACGTTGACGTGACCGTCCTCCCGGCGGCTCCAGGGACAGCCCCAGTGCTCCAGCTGGACCATTTCCTCATGGCAGTGCTCGACGAAGTACTCCACCACGTCCTGTTCACACAGCCAGTCGCCGCCGGTGACCGTATCGTTGAAATGGTGCTCCAGAGTGTCGTGGGCCTGTGTCACCGCTGCCGAGCCCCCTTCTGCGGCCACGGTGTGACTGCGCATGGGATAGACCTTGGAAATCAGGCTGATGTGTTGATCTGGCGCCTTCTCGGCGATGGCGATGGCCGCGCGTAAACCGGCGCCACCCGCTCCGATGATCGCTACGTCGGTTCTGATGACTTCCACGGCCGTCTGCTCCAAGCGCCGGCCTGCCCGGCTTCCGCAAAGAACCTATTCAACCACCTCTGATGCAGGATCATATGAGGGGAATAGCGTAGTCTGTATGAGGGGAATAGCGTAGTAAGTATGGCGTTGGAATTTGGTTTAATGAATCGGCTGCGCCGTTTCGAATGACTATCGTTCTAATGGGGAAGTGCTTGTGGCGAGTGAGATGACAGCCGTTCCGTTCTCGGAACGGGAAAATACCCGGGAATATCGGTTCAATCAGGTATGGACCGAAGAACTGGATGAAGTCTTTGCCGACGTTGCGAAGTACTACGACAATGCCAACTATGTGGCGAGCCTCGGACTGTGGGGCTGGTTTCGCGACAGTTTTCTCTCGATGATCGATCTCGAGAGTGGTCAGAAGGCGCTGGATGTCTGCGCCGGAACGAACGCGGTTGGTATAGCGATGATGAAGAAGCAGCCGGATCTCAAGGTATGCGCCATCGATCGCAGCCAGGCCATGCAGGAAGTTGGCGCGAAGCGCGCGCGCCAACGGGGTTTCGAGATCCAGAGCACCATCGGAGACGTGCACAGACTGCCGTTTCCGGACGATTCATTCGACGTGGTGACGCTGCAGTTCGCTTCCAGGCACCTGCGGGTGATCGATGTGTTCAAGGAAATCCAGCGGGTACTGAAACCCGGCGGGCACTTCTATCACAGTGATATGCTGCGCCCGCGCACCCGGTTCATGGAAGAGCTGCACTACGCCTATCTCAGGTTCTGTCTGCTGTTCACATCCTGGATCTTCAACAGCGGACCGGCAGCGCGCAACTGTAGAAAGTACTTCGTCAGCACGCTCAGTGCGTTCTATTCGGCGCAGGAGCTGTCACAACTGTTGAGCGAAATCGGGTTCCGCGAAGTCTCGAGTAAGACGCACATGGGCGGGCTGCTCGGATTCCACAAGGCGATGAAGTAGCGCTGCCTGAACCGCATCATGAGGGTCGGAATATGGGAATTCCCGCCTCGTCGCTGATCGGCTGGAAGTAAGCGCGGACTCTCATCCCGATGTGAATGTCATCCGGGTTGCAGTGGGTCACCTGCGCATACATCCGAGCGCCTTCATCGAGATCAATCAGACAGAACAACACCGGCAGTTCGTCCTGCCAGCCTTGAAAATTCATCGCGACGGTACGGGATATGGTGAAGGAATAGACGCTGCCCTCGGGCTCGATGTCGGTCCATTGCAGATCACGGCTTCCGCATTCGATACACCACGGTTTCGGGTGGAAGTTGACGGTGTCGCAATGGGTGCATTTCTGCATCACCAGCCGGCCTTCTTTCGCAGCTGTCCAGAACGGTCGTGTCAGGTCGTTGATTTCCGGTAGTGGCTTGTCGGTAAAATCGGCCATGGATTAAACCTCCGTCCCAAGGACCAGCGAAATACAGCTGCGACCGGGGCGGCCGTAAGGAATGCCCCCGAAACCGCAGACACCGCCCGTGGTGGCGTCCGCGACCTGACGCTCGCCAGCCTCACCGCGCAGTTGTGTGACCGCCTCGATCAAAGGCATGAACCCGCCATTGGCGCCGCCAGGTTGCCCGCCGGAAAGCTGGCCACCATCGGTGGACAGCGGGAAATCTCCGTCGAACCTCAGATCATGCTCCTCGATAAAGCGGCCGCCATCGCCTTTCTCGCAGAAGCCCCAGTCCTCGATGGTCATCATCGAAATGAAAGGATAGTCGTCATAGGGCTGGAAGAACTGCAGGTCACCGTGTGCCACACCCGCCATGTTCAAGGCTTGCGGCCCCGACTGCGCAAAGCCGGTGGTGGTGATGTCCGGGAAGCTGCGTGAGCCGTGGTAGTAATTGTTGGCCTCGCCAAATCCGCGCAGAAAGACCGGCCGATCGGTGAGGGTCCGGGCTGTCTCGGCCGAGGTCACGATATAGGCCAGGCCACCATTGACGATGGGCACACAATCAAACAAACGGATAGGGTCCGACAGCATGCGTGATTGCAGGTAGTCATCCAGCGTGAAGGGTTTGCGATAAATGGCTCCCGGATGCAGCGATGCGTGGAAGCGGTTGGTTACCGCCACCTTGCCGAGTTGCTCCGCTGTGACATGGTACTGATGCATATAGCGCTGCAGCACCAGGGCGAACTGCGCGGTCGCACCCATCAGACCAAACGGTCCCTGGAAGTCCCAGTACACGCCGCGGGTTCTTTCCGGGGACAGCGGCAGGCCAGTCGCGACCGATGGAATACTCAGCGGCGTATCGGCGCCCACCACCAGCGCCCGATCGATCATGCC
>QIDL01000370.1 GCA_003228415.1 Gammaproteobacteria bacterium
CCAAATTCGCCACCGGCTATACCGATGATGGCGAGATCCTTGACAATCATTGGCGCGGAGGTGGCGCTGAAACCGTCCGCATAGTCAGCCAGCGTCACCTGCCAGGCAATCTCCCCGGTCAGCCGGTGAAAGGCGATCAGCTTGGCATCGAGCGTCGCCATCAATACCAGGTCGCCGCTGATCCCGACTCCCCGATTCACCGGCCCACAACAGATCTTCAGATCTTCCGGCTGCTGGTGATCATAGCGCCAGAATAACTCGCCTGTTACCGGGTCCAGAGCAAACAGGCGGTTGTACGAAGAGGTCACGTACATGATGCCGTCATGAATCACCGGCGAGACTTCAAACTGACCCAATGTCCCGGTCGGGAACGCCCAGGCCACCTGCAAGCCATCGACCGTTTCCGGTGTGAAGTCGGTAATCGGCGAGTGACGATAATTGGCATAGTTACCGCCGTACAGAAGCCACTCGGTTGGGTCCGCAGTTCCCTGCAGAAGCTGGGCGGCAGTTACCGGGCCGCTACCGGCGCCAATGTCGCCCGAGCCCGTCCAATGGGTTGGCAGTTCCGGCAGTTCGCCCGCCTCGACACCGGAAACTTCGTAGTTGACCGCCTCCGACTTTTCGGCCGGTGCTGCTGCTTCCTTCCCGCATCCGTAAACAAGTAAAGACACAGAGAGTAGAAATATACCTCGTTTCGACATCCCTCGATCCCTTCAAATCTACAGCTCCGTACAATGACATGCGACCCAGATACTGACAACAGGGGCCCATTTTGACGGCTGGCGAGCGGCTGACGGTTGATGTTGCGATGCAACATACGGCCGCAAACAAACAACAATTCGAGTGTTGCGCAGCCGGAAAAAAATGGTCATGCTGAACGCAGGCTCATTGGGAGTGAGCCTAGGTCCCTTGGGAGGGGTCCTCGTAGTAAAAGGCTGTCCGGACCGAACGGATTATCAGTCTGGCGCCATTTTTCAGAGTACCTTGGGAGGGGATTTTGAAATATATATCGCTGGGCGCAGTGTTGTGCCCGTTGTTTCTTTGTGTATTGCTCTTAGTACCGATAACCGCATCAGCAGAATCCGCCGGCAGGCGAATCGAAGAGATTGTTGTAACTGCTGAAAAACGTCAATCCACTGTGTCCGACACTTCGATCTCGATGACGGCCTTCGATGCCGAGATGATTGAAGACCTCGGCATACAGAGTGCTGACGAACTCATCAACTTCATTCCAGCCACGACCCGGGACCAGTATGACATCCGAATTCGTGGGGTCGGGCGAAACTTCCGCGCCTTGGGCGGCGACCCCGGGGTAGCCACCTATTATAACGGAGTGTACTCACCCGACTTCGGCATCGCCGCATCGGAAAACGCGCTCTACGACCTCGAGCGTGTCGAGGTGCTGCGTGGTCCACAGGGTACGCTCTATGGACGCAACTCCATCGGCGGTGCGCTGAATTACGTGACCAAGCGGCCCACCATGGATCTGGAAGGTGAACTGCGAACTCAGCTCGGTAACTTCAGCACCCGCGAATTCTACGGCGTGATTTCAGGACCGCTGCTGCAGGATCGTCTGGCCGCACGACTCGTCGGCAACACGCGCAAACGGGACGGATCCCAGAACGGCGTGGGTGACGCACCGGATACCGAAGGCATAGACGATCGTAATATTTCACTGGCGTTGCAGTGGCGGGTAAACGATTCCATGGAGTGGAACGTACGGGTCAATGATCGGAAATCCAATCGTGTGTTTGGTGGTGGCATTCTGATGGATATGGGCCCGGGCCCGGAACGCAGCAATCTGAGCAACCTCAACGGTGTGAACGGCCTGCGTTGCAATCCCAACCGACCCGGCGGCGATTGTCAGCCTGGTGCACCGATCACCGACATGAGCACACCCGGCGCCATGGCGTTCACCGACCCGGTAAACGGTTCGACCGTGTATGGCGCGTACAACCGTGCCGGACTGGATCCAACGGGCTGGCCCTACCAACCCAATTCTTTCTATCAGACAACTCCGGGCGAGCGCCCGCTGGGCCTCAGCAAGAAAAACCCGCTGAACGAAACCCAGGTCAACGATGATGACAACTGCACGAAGTTTCCCTATACGACGTGCAACTCGAATCATGAACTGTTCGAGCACACGTCGTTACAGAGCGAGTTCACCTGGGATCTCAACGAAACCATGGCCCTGACCTACATCTTTGGCTACACGAACTTCGATTACACGTTCAACCAGGATCTCGACAACACCAATGTGGACTTCACCGCCTATCGCCAGACAGTATTGGAGGATGTGTACAACCTTTCACATGAACTACAGTTGAACTGGTCGCTCGGGGAAAAATTCTCGGCGACATCGGGTCTCTACTACTTCGAGGAGCGACGTAATCAGGACTACAGTCTGAGCAACACCACGCCCCGGTTTACCGAGGCTGCGGACTACGGCGGCCTCTCGGAACCGGTAGGATTCCTCGGTGGCGCGAGCATAACAGACCTGTTCTGCGGGCCCGCGGTCGAGCAACGGGGGAGTTGTTCTCCCGTCACCCGCTTCTCCGCGGACGTCGGCACCAGCGACTACGGTCTCTGGGGTGGCAACGCTCGCGGCGATGTCTACGAGCACAAGAACACCTTACGCAACGAGGCCACGGCCGCCTATACCCAGGGCACCTACACCTTCAACGATCAGTGGG
>QIDL01000401.1 GCA_003228415.1 Gammaproteobacteria bacterium
GACATCGCCCACCGCACGGACTCCCTCGAAATTCAATGAGCCGCTGTTGATGTTGACGATCTGCTCCAAGAACTCGATGGCCGCTGCAGAATTCTGGTCAACATACGCAGCAATCTGCCGTTCTATCTCGGAAGTCTGCGCCGCAGCGCCGCTGCTCATAATCAGACCCACGGCTACCATCTTGATGCTCCGCATGACAAACTCCTCTCGGGACGCCCATCAGTGTACACTTGGGCGCCATGCTATTGCACCAGCTTCCCATACGCCCCCGATTCCTGGTTGGAGTCACCCTCATCGCCGCCTGCGGCGCGGGCGGCCCACCTCCGGACAGCAAGGAGTTCGTCGAGTCCGACAGGGAGTTCGTCGAGCCCCAGGAGTTCCGGCGCACCGGCTATCTGCAAACCAAAGGCCTCAACGAAAGCTCGGGGGTGGCAGCAAGCAAGCGCCATCCGGGCCTGCTCTGGACTCACAACGATTCTGGGGGTGACGCCGTTCTCTATCTCACGAACCTCGAAGGTGAGGACCTGGGTAGGCTGATCCTGGAAGGCGCCAGTGCACGCGATTGGGATGACGTGACGTTGGGGCCTTGCCCAACCGGCGGATCCGATTGTCTATACATCGCCGATACTGGGGACAACAACCACTCGCGCTCGGTGGCTCGGATATACGTAGTGCGAGAACCAGATGCCGTTCCACTCAAAGACACGTCCTCCGCTGAGTGGTGGAACATCAACATCTACTATCCTGACCGACCTTTCAATATCGAAGCGATCGCGGCCTCCCCGGGGGGAGATCTTTGGATGATCTCAAAGGGACTGGCTGATACTGCCATTTTTGTATTCAGGGTACCGCACTCAGAACTGACCCATGAGACGATACATCTTAAGCCGTTGGTACGCTTGGACTTCAACCCGGCACCGGCACTCGGTCAACTCGTCACCGGCGCCGCAATATCGCCCGATGGCAAGACGCTCGTGGCGAGAACCTACACACAAATCTTCTATTACGAGATCGAGGGAGATAAGCTCCGACGGACTGGAGCGTGCTGGCTTGGACACCGGGAACCGCAGGGAGAGGCCGTGGACTTCCTCAATGACGAGCTTCTCGTATTGACCAGCGAGTCAGAAGCTGGCCGTCTCGCTCCCATCAGCGTGGTGTCGTGCGCTGGTCCATCATAAGTTGCCTAATTGCAACCATTTATCTTGTTGCACTAGCTGATTTGGCGCAAACCGGGTAAGTTGACGCCCGATTTCGCTCCCTTTCTTCGGGCGAGGAGCCGTTCCGCTGGAGCTTCCGACCAACCATCGCATTCCCGTAAGCTGGATCAGGGAGCACTCATGTGCGCCGATTCGTTGGCGTACCGTCAAGGAGATCCTGCCACCAGATTCGGCCGCGGCTGCAGACGTATCGGCATTGCGCGAGGAATTGCTGCAGTACAAGCGGATCACGCAGACGGTAAGGAAGCAGCGCAAGGGAGTGTGGGGCGGGAACATCCTCGGCATCGCACCAGCCAAGGCTCAGGAGATCAAGGATATAGGTACTGTTGCTAGCTACCGGCATCTGGTGGAGCTGGGGCTTCCGCAGGACAACCGGGTCTTTCGCGGGGCAGATCGAATCCTCTACCGACTACTCTCGAGGGATGACGACCCGGCCTTGCTCTTTGAGTACAAGAAGGGGGCTAAGGCAAACTACCAACTCGCAGATTGGGCACGACAGCAGTTTCGAGAAGGGGCAGTAGCGGCTTTGGCCCAGGCTGGCCATATAGAAGACCCTCGCGTTCGGGGGAGTGCCCACAAGATCACGACAACCATCTCTACGTTCTTGAGAAGTGAGCTGGCTGAGAAGCCAATCATCCGGCGGGCCGGCAAAAACATCCTCCACCCTGATGCGTATCCGCCAACCATATATTCGGTAGCTATGCTTGCTTACATGCCGAGCATGCAAAGGGAACGGGCTGGTTTTACCGAGCGACTCGGCGCTTTTGTCTCGCAACCTGCAACCAAGCGCACCTTCGTCATCCAGCTGGGACGTCGGGGCGTCAAGCCGTCGCATCTGCTCTTGGGGGACCCGCTGCAAGCCAGCGCCGGTGGCGTTGCGAAAGACCTGCCGCTTGCCCTCCATTGGATCGAGTTGCTTGTTCGTTTCGACCTGTTGGATTCGTCACCGATGGCCCAACGCATTCTGGCCCGGCTACTGAAAGAGTGCAACGCCGACGGCGTGTGGTCGCCCAAGAACCTCCGAGCCCTTCCCAGAAGCCCCTCCAAGCTGGCCGACTTCGCGTTCCCGCTCGAACTCGATGGAAAGACCATCGAGCGGCGCCAGTCCGACGTGACATTCCGGTTGGCCCTGATCGCCAAGCTTGCCGGCTGGGACCTGGAGTACACCTAGGCTGGCCTCACAACGTCATTGACACAGTAGTAGTAGCCACGAATACTACTACGTGCTCGACCTCACTCCGTTTGGCTTCACACCAACAGAAGGCTTGGCGTTTGAGCGGCTCCTTACATTGGGGCCGTCATCCGGATATGCCGTCGCCAAGTCCCTCGCTATAGCTCGCGCCAACGCGTATCAGGCGCTCGACGGCCTAGTCACCAAAGGGGCGGTTACTCTGGTCGGACAAGACCCAAAGACATACCGGGCCGTATCGCCGGCCACGCTCCACGCGCTGGTCAGCCAACACCAAGCCCA
>QIDL01000424.1 GCA_003228415.1 Gammaproteobacteria bacterium
CCTCGGGTCAATCGAATGTAAGCAGTTTAAACGGGCGGACCGTTCGTGGATTTGACCAGAATCTGGCCGATTTCCACTCTTACGATCTCTGGTAACAATTTTTTCCCTCATATTTCAACAGTTTATATGTGGCACGAGAGTTGCTCTAACATAAAAAGGGGATATCAAGAGAGGATAAGAGACGATCGGTTGATCGCCAATATTCAAGGAGACCAGTGGATGCTCAAGCGCGCATTTTTGTTAAGCCTGGCGGTCTGCCTGCTGCTGCTCGGCGTTGTCGGGCTGGTCGTGCCAATACTACCTGGTATGTTGTTCCTGGCGCTCGCCGCCATCAGTTTCTCGGCCGTTTCGCCAAGGTTCCAACGCACCCTGGAGCGACATCCCACCTGGCGCGGCTGGCAGCGTCGTTGGCGCAGCGGTCGCGGACTGCCACTATTTCACCGGATCCGGCTGGCGTTCTGGCTGACGGCTGAAGCGACCCTCAACTCGATCACGAGGCAGCGTTGACACCCTTGCTCATCCGGGCTTTCGAAACAGCGCTTCGCCGCCTGTACCCCCAAGCAATCCATCTACCACGTCACGGTCGTCAGACTCGAGTTGCGCGTACCGTTGTCGCACCCATTGCAGACACTTTGCCTGGTAGGGAAACGGTTCCTGCCGCCAGGATTCACCATCAATCTCGGTCTCTACCTGCGGGGCCCCACTGTCGACGGCTGCCGCATTGGCCAGCAACGCGGGAACATAGGTACGACCGATTTCCGTTAACAGGCCGGTCAGGGATTCGGGGATTTCGTCTCGATCGAACCAAGGCGTTTTCTGTGGATCGAGACCAGACAGATCATCGACCACGCTCACCCAGGCGTAGACCTGTGGTGCCCGTGTCAGCGTCTCGGCCATTGGCGTGGGATCGAACTGGGTCAACTGGGTGAGTTGACCATACCAGGCGAAGTCTGCGGCGCCCGGACGACCCCCGAGTATGAATGGTCCGTTAACCATGTGGGCCCTGAATAGATCCAGGAATCGTTTGTAGCTTTGCTCGATCACCGGCGCCGTGGTGTCATTACTGCCGACCACGTACAGACGCGAGATCTGTCGCTCGGATATGAATTTCGACATAGGTGCGATCTCAGAATCGGCAGCCTGTAGATTTCGCCACCGTGGCAGAATCTCTCCGGCGCGTTCGATATCATCCTGGTAGTACCAGCGATAGTGAAACATCGCCTTGGTGAGCCATTCGTCGCCATAGTCTTCGAACAGATAGTCGAGAAATCCAAGCACCGGATCTTCCGGAATCACGGATCGTCCGGGATACTCATCTTCGAGCCGGCGAATAATTGGTGTCGAATCTACCACCGCTTCCATTTCGCCAGTTGGGTCGGCAAAGTAAAAAGTTGGCAAGAGCGCGACTTTCGGTTCCGGCAGATCGTTCGTCTGATCAGCATTTGAGATCAGCAATCTATAGGGGATTCTCCGATATCTGAGCAAAGCCAGCATTTTGCGGGTATAGGGCGATCCGGGTGCGCCTTTGAAGGCCAGGGGCTGACTCGACATCTCGAATCCTCGTCTGTGAGCAGATATCGAAGACTATCGTTCACTCCGACCGGAGTACAGGGAGATGGCCCAGCGTGTTTCGAGAAACCATACTCGTCGATAGAAAAGCACGGCAAGTTGTTGATTATTCAGGATGATTCTGGTAGCTTTCTCGCTCGTTTTGCCCTGCCGCGCACGCAAGTACGAGTCCGGTTTACAGGGGATGGGAAAGCGAAAAATGTCCCGGACAAGAACAATAACGGGACAAATTGAGCCGCCTTCGGGCGGCTTTTGTTTATCCGCCATGTCACCGGCAATCCCGTCAATCGAGCCGTTTCTGCAATCTCAAGGTCGACAGAACCAGCAGAGCCAGGGTCAGCGGGGATATAACAAATAGCCCCACGCCCAGGTAGAAATCGACGAGATCGTTACGGGCCGGTACGTCGAACAGTAACCGGGCGATGGGAATGTCCTTGCTCTGCATGCGATACTCAAAATCTGGAGGCATGAAGATCCCGATCGACACATCTCCTTTCGCCATTGCTTCTTCGAGCTGGTTGATCGAAGCGAAGCTGTCCGGAATATCGATCACCCGAGTTGCCTGGGCCTCGGCGAGCAATAGACTTGTAACGAACCGTGGCTACGCTAAAGTGCCCCGGTAATTCAATCCTGGAGCGCACAGTGTCGGAATGGCTCACCGAGGTGCCGCGGGTCCGTCTCGCACATCTTCCAACCCCCCTGGCACCACTCGATCGCCTGTCAGACGCTCTGGGAGGACCGAGGATCTGGATCAAACGCGACGACTGTACCGGCCTGGGGACCGGCGGGAACAAGACCCGTAAACTGGAATTTCTCATGGGTGAAGCCGAGTCCCAGGGTAGCCGTGCGGTCATTACCTTTGGTGCGGTGCAATCCAATCATGCTCGCCAGACGGCCGCCGCCTGCGCGGTTCGTGGTCTCGAGTGTCACCTGTTACTGGCCAGAAAGGTACCGTGGTCGGATTCCAACTACGAAACGCTTGGCAACGTCCAACTCGATCGACTGTTTGGCGCCATCGTGCACCTCGCCGATATCGAAAGCTTGACGGAGCAATTCCGGTCACTGCGCGCCTCGCTGGACGATGAAGGGAAACATCCGTACGTCATCCCAACGGGCGG
>QIDL01000360.1 GCA_003228415.1 Gammaproteobacteria bacterium
CGCATCGCCTTCGGACAGTTCTTTCAGATCGAATCCGGCACAGAAGGTCTCACCGACCCCAGTGAGCACCACGGCCTTCACCGCATCGTCCGCCTGTAACTCCCTCAGCGATTCGACGATCGCCTGACGAAGGCCTGCAGACAGCGCATTCCGTTGCTGTGGTCGATTCAGCTCCAGCAGGGCGACCGGCTCATGCCGGGTGGCTCGCAAAACGTCCAATTCACTCATAACACCTCCATAAGCCCCCGCTAAGCACGATCCTGCAAACCTTCCTTACGCAGCCGCCACAGCAACACATCCAGTCGATCCTGACCAAAAAACGGTTCACCCTTGAAGGCCATGGTCGGCACACCCCAGTGTCCGGCCTTTTCATGATCGGCCTGATTCTGCTCGATCCGGGTTTCGATTCGATCTTCTTCGGCAGCGACGACCCGGTCCAGCTCGGCAAGATCGAGCCCCGCCCGCTCCGTTGCCTCTGCCAGGTGACCGCCTTCATGCCAGTTGGCCGTTCCCTGCCAGATCAGCCGCGATATTTCATCAGCAAACTCAATGCCTCTACTCTGCTCTTCGGCAACAATTCCGAGTCGGGTCAACCGATGGATGTGAGGCTGCTCCTCACTGGTGCGGGGTCGACCATCATCTCCGAGGTACTGTTGCACCGGATCCGGATTTGGCCAGGTGAGCGGTAACTCGAGGAACTCGGCCACCCGGACCAGATCGCGCTGAAAATACGAAGGCCAGAGTGGGTTCATCTGCAGAAAAAACTCAGGGGTGCGAATCGCAATCGGGTAGACGGCCCGAAAGCGAACGTCCAGCTCATAGCGCTCCTGCCATTGACGCAAGCGCGGCGTCGCCAGATAGGACCACGGGCTCCGGAAGGACCAGAAAACGTCGATCTCCAGTGCAGACATGGCGCCAATTCCATATCAAAGATGGGACCGCTTACCTTAGAGGGTCGGGCGCCGATTGTCATGACTCGACACAGCTCGCGTGGCGTTAATCTTTTTCGGCGTCGATCCGCTCCAGCGATTCATTGGCCGCGGACCCGAAAATACCCTTGGCCATGAGAGAGGTTTCCAACCCGCGCCTGTGCTGATAGATCTCCACGCGAATAGCATGAAGTGCTTTGTTCTCCGGCTGCGCCTGCACGGCAAGCTCCACCAGATGGCAGGCAAGCCTTGGATCATCGCTGACAAGCGCCTGACCTCGCTCCGCAAGCTTGAGCGCGCCACCGGCCAGAGACGCCAGTTCCCGCGCCAGCAGGGAATCTTCGGCCGGTTTCAGATTGGCCGGGTTGCCGTCATACCAGCCGCCATAGAGTCGCCAGATATTTCTGATGATGAATTCCGGTTCATCGTAAATGGGCTGCAGATAGGGCTTGGCAAGCAGTGCCGGGTCCATCTTCACCTCGTGAACGATCTCGTTGAGCCGCGCACCCTGATTCATCGCATCCACGGTGTTTTTTACCAGGAACTCCAGCGCCTCGGCCACATCGATGAGCACGCTCTGGATTCTGGTCTTGCCTTCGATGGGCAGACCATGGGCAGGCAGAAACAGCTCCGCACCCTGGGCGGCCATGTCTCGCATCGCGGCGGCCCACTCCACCGGATAGCGCTGTACTTTCTGAGGATTACCGGCATTGGGAAAACACCAGATGAAGAAATCGCCAGCACAGATCGCCTTGTGTTTCGGAATCCAGGCCCAGGTGTGGTCGTCGGTCTCACCCCTGGCGTGCCTGAGTTCCACCGCCAGGCCGCCGATATTCAAATCGAGCCGATTCGAGTAGATGAGGTCTGGCCTGGCGGCCGAGTCAGGAAGAAAACCGTCACCATCATTGAGTGCGTAACCACGACGGGAAAACTGGCCAAACTGCCTCCTGTTGATCACCATGTTATATCCGCTGGTCCAGTTGTAGCGATCGAACCGGCGTGCCACATTTTCATGGCCGACCACTTGCGGTCGCGGCTCCCCGTTGGAGTCGGCGTTCGCCATGAAGGCACCGCAGCCACCTACATGGTCCACATGCCCGTGGGTATAGACAAGGGTATTGAAGCGGTCCTTCTTCCAACCTCGAATGGCTTCAACCACTCGACCACCGCCTTGCGGGCCGCTGGTATCGAAGGCCAGCAACCCGTCCCCGGTTTCGAACAACACACAGTGCGAGAAGGCTTCCACCACTGCGACGCCATCGGCGATGGAAGACAATTCGTGGTTGATCCGATTGATCGGACCCACATCTTCTGTGGACTTGCCTTCGTCTATGATTTTCGTCGAGAGTTCCAACAGATTTGCCATTGTCGTTCTCAAATTCCGGCTTCAACGTCGAGGCCCATCATGATGCCGCACTATCCGAAGCACCGCACGTTAAAAACGCAGGTCGCTTCTTCAGGAATTCAACAGATTACCGTCTGACAGGCATCCCATAGCAGGTTCACCGACCCGCTGTCTTGCGTTACAAAAAGCGCTGGGCAAGAATGTGCCATCGTGAAAGAACAACTCACCATCTGGAGCGAAGGAACCCGCCTGGCGGCGGATCTGTTTGTTCCGGATGATCTGACCGAAGGCGAGCGGCATCCGACGATTCTGCTGTGTCACGGCTGGGGGGGGCCCAAGTCTCATCTCAGCTCGACCTACGCACCCTATTTCTCGCAAGCGGGATTCATCTGCCTGACCTTCGACTACCGAGG
>QIDL01000279.1 GCA_003228415.1 Gammaproteobacteria bacterium
ACTTCCGCTGGATCATCGACCCGATAGACGGCACCGCGGAGTTTGCCAGGAACCTGCCCCTGTACGGTTGCATCATCGGATTGCATTACAAGGAACAGCCATTGCTCGGTGTCATCGACCATCAGGCCCTGGGGGTTCGCTGTCACGCTGCCTATGGGTTGGGCGCCTTCGCCAACGGTGAGCGCTTGCGTATCGATGACTGTCGGCCCGGCGAGGAGGGCGCCGTGGCGCGCATCGGATTACCCTCACTGGCAGGCTTCTTGAGCCCTACGGACGCGACCCCGGTATTCAGGGCGATCGTCGATGCCTACCCGAATTTTCGCACATACCATACCTGCTACGCTCACACGCTTGCCGTCATGGGCGGTTTGGACGCCGCCATGGAGTGGCACACGCCGCTTTGGGATCTGGCCGCCACGCAAATTCTCATCGAGGAGGCCGGTGGCCGCTACCAATGTGTGAAGGACGCCGAGTCACCGGCCCGGGGGCGCTTCTACTCCGCCGTGTTCGGCAAGCCGGCGGTAGTGGACCGGTTGGCCGGGATAATCGAGGATACCCATTCTCGATCGGGGGAGGGATGACGATGTCAGGCATTCGGATAGCGACCAATAACGACTCCAGCGCGGCCGTCGATCAGGAAACCATTGATGCTCTCAGGGCCGATTTGCGCGGCTGCCTGTTGCTCCCCTGTTCGCGGGTATGCTGCTGCATCCCCTCGATCGCGCGACCGAAGCGCTCGCCCACTTCCACGCGTTCTTCCAGGATGCACCCGATCAAGTCGGTGCCCTGGCTGGCTTCGTGACCGGGCCGGACGGGAATCAGGTATTCGCACTGATTCTGGTCTACAACGGTCCGGTGGAGGATGGCGAGCGTGTCTTTGAGCCATTGCGGGAGTTCGGCCCTCCGATTCTCGATAATCTCGCACCCACGCCGTATCGCGTAATACAGACGCTGTTTGACGCCGGCGCACCATCCGGGTTGCGCAACTACTGGAAATCGAGCTTCCTCGAGGATCTGCCAGGCGATGCTACGGAGACTCTGGTCGAGCGATTTCAAGGTAATGGGGACAGATCTATTTGTGTCCGGCAGCGAAAAATGATTCGTTCCCTTTTCTCTTCGCTTTAGTGAGACTACTGATCAAACCGGGGTAAATAGATGAGCGAATTGTCCGAGTTGACCAATCTTCTGGATCGTCTCGATGAGGCGGAAATTCACTACACTCTTTCCAGCGTGAGTGAGGGGGCGATCATGGTTGGCATCGATGCACCTGGAGAGCACTGGGAGGTGGAGTTCATGAACGACGGAGACATCGAGATTGAGATCTTCAAGAGTGACGGTCAGATTTTCGATTTCTCCATCATCGAAGACCTGTTCGAAGGTGATGAAGATGAATGAACCGGACGAAAAATAGAAAGGCTATTTCTCCAGCCAGTTTTCCACCTTCAGACCAGGCACACGGGAGAACTCCCCGGCATTGGCGGTCACTACCGTAAGACCTGCCGAGAGGGCATGGGCTGCGATGAGCAGGTCGTAGGGCCCGATGAGTGTTCCCTGACGTGCCAGGTGGTGGCGTAAATCCCCATAATGGCGGTCGGCCGGTGCCTCCAGAGGCAGGATCTCCAAGGCGGAGAGAATCAGATCGACCCGGCCAGCCAGCTTCTTGGAGCCCGACTTGGCTGCGCCGAATCGGAGCTTCGCGGCGACGACAATGCTGGTGCAGACGGTTTCCTCTCCCGCCGCCGCAATTCGGGCCGCCACCGTGCCCTGGGGTTGGCGTACCAGATCGGAGAGGATGTTGGTATCCAACAGATAGCGGATCGGCGTGCTCAAAGTACCACGTCGTCCAGCGCGGGCAGGTCTTCGACCACGTCGGGAAAGGGTTCGTCCAGGGGCTCGAGGGTGGTCAACAGGGCAAGCAGCCGGCCCTTCCTGATCGGCTCCACAATCAGGCGGTCACCCTCCTTGCGGATGATCGCTTCGTCCCCCTCCAGCTCGAACTCGCGGGGGATACGAAGCGCCTGATTGCGCCCGTTGCGGAACAAGCGAACATGCCGCTCAGCTTGTGCCATCCGGGTATCCTCCAGTCCAAGGCATATGCCAAAGCATATGCCAACAATCACTGCATGTCAATATCGCTTGTCGCTCCTGTGAGTGGTCAAATGCCAGTTCCTGGACTTTTTTCGGCGTGAACAACGCCTGCTACGCGAGAAAAACCAGCACGTACGCGACCGCTAGGACGATGTGCATGATCGCGTAGGGGAACGCCAGTGCGACGAAGCGCGCGAAGGATACACCGACGCCGTGCTTGTGCATGATGGCCACGGCCACCAGGGTCGAGGCCGAGCCGATGGGCGTCAAGTTGCCGCCCAGATTGGCGCCGAAGATCACCGACCACCACAAAGGTGAGTCTGCGGCCACGCCGAACTGCGGTGCCGTCAGGATCTTGGCGAGTGTCGCGGCCAGGGGAATATTGTCGGTGACGCTGCTGGCAATGGCCGATACGATCAGCAGTGTGCCTCCGCCGGCGATTTCTCCCATGGCGATGATCGGCGCGAATCCCTGGCCGATGAGGCGCAGAACCCCCGCCTCCTCCATCACGTGGATGACGACGAACAGGAAGGCGAAGAAGAAAATCAGATCCCAGTCGACGGCGCTGTAGAAGCTGTTTGCCT
>QIDL01000345.1 GCA_003228415.1 Gammaproteobacteria bacterium
TGTCAACGGCGACCCCTTCTGCCGCACTGGTGCCGGAATTATCCTGATCGGGTTCCGGGTCGGGTATGAATGCCGTGACGAATCCATCCCGGACGCTGCCTATGCGGATCCCTCGCTTGTAGCCAACGTTCCTTCGCGCATTCGACTCCGAGTCTGCCGAATAGAGGATGTCGTTGTTATCGATGAAGAGTCCGCTCGGCCGACCAAACTGGTACCAGGTGTCGAGATGCTTACCCGCCTGATCAAATATCTGCACACGACTGTTGGCACGGTCACCAACAAACAGGCGACCTCTGGAATCCATCGCCAGCGCATGGGGTTCGTTGAGCTGTCCGTTATCACTGCCGGGCACTCCGAACTCCATCAGGTAGGTACCATCTGTCGAGTATTTGACGATCCGATTGTTCATCGGTTGATTGGGACCGGAACCGTGACCGTCAGCAATGAAAATATCACCGTTTGGCGCCACGATGACATCGCAGGGTTTCCGCAGCAACGTCTCATCGTTTCCCGCTTTGCCTTTTTCACCCAGCGTCATGAGCAATTCGCCGTCGGGGCTGAACTTGTAGATGACGTGGCCCCAGCCATCCGGAACAGGCGCGTACCCCACGGCATCGGCAATCCAGACATTGTCATCCGAATCCACGTAAATCCCATGCGGCCAGGCGATGAGCCCGGCACCGAAGCTCCTGATCAGGTTACCATCGAGATCGAACAGCAGCACCGGATCTGCATCACTACCGACACAGACATTGGCACCGCATCGCTCGGCGACCCAGATATGTTTGCCGTCATTCGCCGGGTAGATGGCGCTTGTGGAACCCCACTCGCGTCCTTCGGGCAGCTTGCCCCAGCCTTCCAAGGTCGTATATGGATTTGGTGCCAGGTTTTCCGCACGGCCGGACACAGCCAGCCCGGCGGCAATCAGCAACAACGCGAGTGCGATAGTCGATTTCATTTCTTCTCCTGTTCGGTCACTACTATCCGCCGACCACTATTTTGTTCCCGACACCGGTATTCTACACGCACGCGAAGCGCACCATCCCAGTCAGCGTCGCACGATGAGAACATCGTAGCGACCTCGTGAGCCTATGAAGTGCGAGCAAAAACCGCTGACAAGGCTGATTACCAACGCACCAAAAATGGAGCTCCAGAAGCCCTGCACCTCGAAGCCATCTACAAACCAGCCCGCGAGATTGAGCATCGCAGCATTGATCAGCACCAGGAACAGACCCAATGTCACCAGCGTCAGCGGAAATGTCAGCACCACCAGTAGCGGCCGCACAAACGCGTTGATCAGACCGAGTGCTATTGCCGCCCAGACCAGCTCGCCGTTCGTGCTGGTGCTCACACCCGGAACCAGAACCACCGCCAGCCAGATTCCTAATCCGATGATTGCCGTTCTGAAAATTATCCCGATCATGTCAACCTCTTTCGTCCATACGCTGCCCATGTTCGGCGTACCGGCTACCATTTACCGTCGCGAAAAATGCATCCAGCGGTATCAGCTCCTGACGCAAAAAACCTTTGGCCGGCAACGCTCCGTTCGACACCATCTCGATCACCGAACAGACCGAGGACGCCGTGGTCCAGGCGATGGCCCGCCACATCCGGCCATGGATCTCGATTGGAAAGTAGGAGCGCACGAATTCCCGGCGACTGAGCTTGCCGTCCTGCATTCCTTCGGCGGAGACATGAACGTGAACAACGTCCTCATCCACAGGCGGCTTGGCGTTCTTGAGAATTCGACCCGCCAGTTCCCGGTCTTCGCGCATGAGCAGTTCATGAAAAAAGAAATTTATGAGGCGTGCGTGACCGGGATAACGCATGGTCTTGTAGTCCAGATTTTCTATGCGGCCTTCATAGGTGTCACACATGGTGCCAAGACCACCGGAAGTGGTGAAAGCCTCGAGGCGAACCCCGTTGACGTGTACCGTTTCGACCCACTCCATGGGCGACGTCCACTTGTGCTCGCCATCTTCGATCACTTCACAGTCGTTGAGGTACTCGTTCACCACCCCTTCCGGTGACCAGTTGAACGAGTACGCGAGCAGCCCCGTGGGATGCTGCGGTAACGCGCCGACCCTCAGCTTGATGGACCGAATCTGTTCGAATTGCTCGGCCAGATGCGCGCCGACTATTCCAACGAAACCGGGGGCAAGGCCACACTGAGGCGCCATGAGTCTGTCGGACTGGCCAGCGAGTTCGAGGATCAACTCCTTGGTTGGTACATCCTCGGTGAGATCGAAATAGTAGATGCCGAGGTCGCAGGCAAGTCGTGCTATGTCTTTGTTCAGGTGATAAGGCAGACAGGACAGCACCGCATCCTGACCGTCGAGCGCCACCCGCATTTCATCCGGCACGAGCGCCGACGCCGAAGTGACAGCAAACGACAGGCTTCTCTCTGGTGGCTGCAGATCGACGCCCGTCACGGTAAAACCGGTATCCTGCAGAAGGGTTGCGGCCAGCTCACCTACGCCACCAAGACCAAGCACGGCAATTTTTGAGATCTTTTCATCACTCATCAGTTAAACCTCGAAGTTGATACCTTGCGCCAGCGGCAGCTCATCGGAATAGTTTACCGTCACGGTCTGGCGACGCATGTACGCTTTCCAGGCGTCCGAGCCGGACTCGCGACCACCACCCGTTTCCTTCTCTCCACCAAACGCAC
>QIDL01000437.1 GCA_003228415.1 Gammaproteobacteria bacterium
GTGGGCGTGCTCGGGGAGCACTACCCGGGATACTTTGCCGTCGGAGATACCGATGAGCTGCGACGGCGGCTCCTCCAGGCCGAGGGGGATACGGGATTTCTCGAGCGGCTTGAGCGAGATGTCACGCTCCTGGCGCCCCAGTTCAGTCGTGAACGGGAGAAGCGGCGCTTTGTTGAGCTGCTTGGACTACTGGCCTCGGAGCATCGGTTACACTAGCCATCCCGAAGGCGAGCTGCACGAGCATTTCTGAGAAAGGAAATTGAACATGGCCGAGCCCGGAATCACAGTCTATGGAGCCTACTGGTGTCCCGATTGTCGCGTAAGCAAACAATTCCTGGGAGAGCAGGGCGTTCCGTACAACTGGGTCAACATCGAGGAAGATCCAGAAGGTGAGAAGCTCATTACCGATCTCAATGACGGCAAACGCGTGATACCGACCATTACGTTCGAGGATGACTCATTCATGGTCTTTCCCAGCAACGCGGAATTGGCCGAGAAGCTGGGATTGGTGACGAAGGCCGAGCGTTCGTTCTATGATCTGATCGTGATGGGTGCCGGACCGGCGGGCCTGATGGCGGCTCTCTACGCCCAGCGGGAGGCCATCGACACCTTGGTCATCGAGCGGGCAGGCATCGGCGGGCAGGCGGCGGCTACCGAGAAGCTCGACAACGTGCCCGGATTCCCCGAGAGCATCACCGGCCGGGATTTTGCTTCACGGCTGCGCCAACAGGCTGAGAAATTTGGCGCTGAGATCCTTCAGGCCCAGGAAGTGTCCGACCTCCGCAGTGAAGGGAATTATCATTTCGTCACCACCCAGGATGGCAGCGAGTACTCTGCGCGCGCCGTGATCATTGCCTCCGGAAGTCGCTATCGTCGGCTGGGAGTCGATGGAGAGAGCGACTTTCTCGGTGCGGGTGTCCATTTTTGTGCAACCTGTGACGGACCGTTCTACAAGGGCAAGGAGGTGGCGGTGGTGGGTGGTGGAAACAGCGCCGCCGAAGAAAGCCTGCTGCTGACCCGGTTTGCTGAGAAGGTCACAATCATGGTCAGGGGTGACAAGTTCAACGCCAGTCCGATCATTCAGGACAAGGTGCTGTCTACGCCGAAGATCGAGGTGAGATGGAATACCGAGGTCAAAGAGTTTCTTGGCGCAGAGTCACACCTCAACAGGCTGCGCTTGGCCAACAATCAGACCGGCGAAGAGAGCGAGTTCGCGGTTGATGGAGTGTTCATCTTTATCGGGAGTGATCCCAATACTGAATTCTTTGCCGGAACACCGATCACACTCAACGAATGGGGTTATGTCGTGACCGGCCACGATCTGGTACACGCAACTCCGCCGCCTGAGGCGTTCGAAGGTAGAGATCCGGTGTTTCTCGAGACCAGCGTACCGGGCGTTTTCGCGGTCGGCGATGTGCGTTCCGGGACAACCAACCAGGTGGTGAGCGCTGCGGCGGAGGGTGCCGCGGCGGCCCTGATGGCACGAGACTACTTGAAGAGGGGCTAGGTCGCGTGAGCATCGGCCCGCGCGATTTTCGCGACCAGGCGTACGGCGCAGCGGCCGCGCTCAGATACAGCATTTTCGAGAGTCGCCCGGATGGATTCGCTCGCCGGCGCGCGCCGAAGATTCGGAAGTTCTACGAGCAGGCCGGAATCGACGCCTCGAACCGCGATGTGCTGGATCTGGCGTGCGGTTCCGGGCAGCTGGCGGTCCACTTCCTCGAGCATGGCTATCGTGTCGTCGGCCTCGACCGGTCGCCGCACATGCTTGGGCATGCCCGGCAGGTTTGTGCCAGCTACGTCGATGAGGGACAGGCGCTGCTGGTGAAGGGTGACGCGCGCGACTTTCAGTTCGACCGCCGGTTTGGTCTGGTGGCTTGCACGTTCAACGGGCTCAATCACCTGGCGAGCCTGGCCGACGTGAGGCGATGCCTGAGGTGCGTTGACGGGGTGCTTGCTCCCGGTGGGTATTTTGTCTTCGACATCGATACGCCGGGCGGATTGCGTCAGGCCGTCGAGACGACGTTCGTCAATGACACCGACGAGGAGATCACCGTCCGCAAACGCGTCTTCGATGGCGAACGTGTGATCCTGTACGCGAGCGGCTGTTTCTTTCACGATGATGTCTGGCATCGCTACCGGGAAACGATCTGGAAGATCGTCATCGATCCCATGGAACTTCGCACTGAGATGTTGGATCTTGGCTGGTCTCCAGTGGGCTACTTTGATGAAGACTTTGTCGAGCCGGTAGCCGACCCCAATGCTGGGAAGGTCGCGTACGGAATAGCTCGCCAGGCGGCCAGGTCATGAGCCGTTCGTTCGGGATAGGAGGTATGAGGTGATCGGGCTTTACTCCGCATTTGCCAGCCTGCTGCTGGCGTCGAGTACTGTTGCCTCTTATGGAGAGATAGAGACCTACGAAGAACACTTGGAGTACATGCACTACGCCGAAGTCCTGGGCATGGAGATGGCCTACATCGACGAGGGGGAAGGTAGACCCATTGTCCTGATGCATGGCATCCCCACCTCCTCCTGGATGTATCGCAAGGTGATCCCGGGTCTGGTCGATGCGGGGTACCGCGTGATCGCTCCGGATCTGATGGGTCTGGGCGCCAGTGAGCGGTCGGCGGACGCGACTGCTTTGACGGTCAAGAAGCAATCCG
>QIDL01000552.1 GCA_003228415.1 Gammaproteobacteria bacterium
TATGCCCGTTTCCGTGCTCGACCGCATTGAGGCACATCCCGGCTGTCAGAACAGGTTTTCCTGATGACCAGGCGGCCGAAACAGATCTGTGCGCAGATTGGTTGGACGGGTATCCCGATCAACGCCGTGATCGCGCAGTGCCTTGGCGAATCGATTTTCGATCAACTCAGCCATGGCGCCGCTGCCGCGCATCCGCTTGCCCCACTCGGATCGATAAAGCTCGCCGCCACGCATCTGCCGAACGGCATTTTCAACGCGCCCCGCCTTTAATGGATAGTGATCGCGCACCCACTCCTGAAACAACGGCGCCACTTCCCGGGGCAAGCGCAACAGAATGTATCCCAGCGACCGCGCACCGGCTTCGACACAAGCGCTGACAATTGCCTCGATCTCGTGATCGTTTACGAACGGTATCACGGGAGCCACCATGGCACCGACGGGCACTCCTGCTTTATCCAACTCGCTGATGGTTTTGAGCCGGGCTGCGGGAGACGCGGTGCGCGGCTCGAGTTTCGTTTTCAAGGTTACATCGAGCGTCGTCACGCTCAGATTCACTTGCACGAGATCGAGGGCAGCCAACTCGACCAGCAGATCGAGGTCTCTCAGCACCAGTCGGCTCTTGGTCACTATGGTGACAGGATGCCTCCACTCGAGCAGGGTCTCGAGAATCTGCCGGGTGATTTGCAGCCGCTTCTCTGCTGGCTGGTAGGGATCCGTGTTGGTCCCCATGGCGATGGGCTGGCATCGATAGTTTTTCGTGCCAAGCTCTTCCAGCAGACGCTGCCTGACATTGGTCTTGAAAAAAATCCTGGTCTCGAAGTCCAGCCCGGGCGACAGGTCCAGATAGGCGTGGGTCGGTCGGGCAAAGCAATAGATACATCCATGCTCGCAGCCTTTATAGGGATTGATCGACCTATCGAAAGGAATATCGGGCGAACGGTTACGCGTGATGAGCTTGATCGTTCGGTCCGGAAACAACTCCGTGTCGAGATTCGGCTGCACATCCTCCTCCGCCAGAGGGGCAGCCCAGCCATCGTCTATGGGCTCCGAGTGCGTCTGGAGAAAGCGGCTCTCCGGGTTGGATAGCGCACCTCGGCCGCTGATTCTGCCTGCCTTTGTGTTCTTAACGATCGGAGTGATCGGGATGGTCATGAAATTCTCCCTTCCGCTTCGCAGACTCGCCCAGGCGGGCCGGGCACTCTAGCAAACTACTGTATATATATCCAGTATATGAGGATAGTCCGATCCGAAGCCGCCCAGGCGAATCCCCACATGGGCTTGTCAGCAACACTATCCCCGTTAGACTACGCCTCCCGAGCAGGATCGGCCCTGATTACTCACATATCGATGAAACGCTTCGACCAAAAGCAGACCCACTGGGAAACAGGAGCCATCATCCTGCAACTGCTGGGCCTGGGCTTGCTCCTGGCCGGCTGCCAGCAGGCCCAACTGGATGCCACCCAGACCCAGCTGGCGGAGATCGACGCTAAAATCGAAGCGCTGGAGAGCGTGGTCGGTGAATCCGGGACCGAGTTGTCGGAGCTGAGTGCGTCCCGATTCAATGATCAGATCAGCCTCGACGCTCGACTCGACAATCTGATGAAGGACATCGACGCTCTGCCACAATCTCTGAGCAAACGGTGTACCGCCGCATTCGCCCGTCAAGCCCAATGCGACCAGGTAACCATCGTCGAGCGGGTAGTGGTCAGTGCCGATAAGATGCTGGTCGGTGAGCTGGAGCAGGTCTGGATCGATCCACCCGGTGTTTACGTCGTTGCCCGTATCGACACCGGTGCCACCTCCAGTTCATTGCACGCCAGCAACATCGTCGACTTCGAACGGGACGGCCAGGACTGGGTTCGCTTCGAGATGATGGTGAATGATCTCCACGCCATCACTATCCAGCGCCAGGTCATCCGCCACGCACGGGTGATCCAGCAAGCCGATCCCGGAGGATCCCGACGTCACGTGGTGGAAATGCGAGTGCGGCTGGGCGATGTGCAGGACACTTTCGAATTCACTCTGGCCGATCGCTCGCACCTGGAGAACGAGATGATCCTGGGCCGCAATTTTCTCACCGACGTGACGCTGATTGACGTCGCTAGACAATTCATTCAGCCTCGCCACGAGCCGCAACAGTAAAAAAAGCAACGAAGCTGTGAATCAACAGGGTCCCTTTCTGTTTCTGGTCGCCCTCCTCTTCATGGCAGGTATCGGCACCTCCAGCTTCCGTCATCAGACCTATCGGATCCCTCTGTTGCCTGGTGAGCAGCAAACGGTCTGGCAGGTCGAGGCGCGGATCGAATACATCGCCACAGGCTCCGAAACACAGGTCTTTTTGACTCTGCCCCCGGAACAGAGCGGCTTCCGATCGATAGAGGAAACCGGCGCCGCACCGGGATTCGGATTCAACGTGGAGCAAAGAGACTGGCAACGCCGGGCCCATTGGACAAAACGCTCGGCCACGGGCCAGCAGACCCTCTTCTACAAACTGGAACTGGTGCAGGACGGCGCTCACCAGATCGATCCCGAGCCGCCACAGTCCCTTCAGGCAGTACACTGGGATGAACCCTATCTGACCGCGGCTCACCAGCTCATCGATTCGTTACTGCCGCTCACCGCAGACGCTCATTCCATGGCTGTGCAGCTGATCAAAGTAAT